>CALXJU010000004.1 GCA_944388705.1 uncultured Clostridia bacterium | reverse complement strand
ATACTTATATCATAAATTTTAAAATTAAGACATTTTCCTAAATGATTTATTAAGACATTATCATAAATGAATCATATGAAATCAATTAAAAGCCCAAAAACAATTGACAAATAGGTAAAAAATATATAAAATATATGTGACTTTTAAACCAAAAATAGGAGAGAAAAATGGAATTTATAAAAACAGTAATAAAAAATAGAAAACTAATATGGCAATTAGGAAGAAATGACTTTAAAAATAGATTTGCAAATACAAGTTTAGGAGCAATATGGGGATTTTTGCAACCATTTGTATTTATGATAACATATGCGATAGTATTTCAATTTATATTAAAAACAGGGAGTAGTGGACAATATCCATATGCAGTATGGTTTTTCCCAGGAATGGCAATGTGGCAATGGATGAATGACAGTATATTAACAGCAAGTAACTCAATAAGAACATATAGTTATCTAGTAAAAAAAGTAGTATTTCCAGTAGATATAATACCAACAATATCAATAGTAGCATCAAGTTTTGTAGGGCTATTTTTAATAGTACTAGCAGTAGTAATATGTTTAATATATGGATATTTACCAAATGTATTAACATTAATATATGTAATAATATCAGCATATTGTTTTATAATAGCATTTACGAGATTTACATCAGCAGTAACAACAGTAGTACCAGATTTTGGAAACTTATTAGGAATAGTAATGCAACTATTTTTCTGGTTCACACCAGTAATTTGGAACTTAGATATGCTTGCAGAACATGAAATAATATTAACAATAATGAAATGTACGCCATTTACATATTTAGTAACAACATTTAGACAAGTATTTATGTCAGAAGATATAATATTTGCAAACCATGGAATGTTTACAATAGCATTTTGGATAATAACAATATTAATGTTTATATGGGGAAATTCAGTATTTAAAAGAACAAAAAAAGATTTCGCAGATGTACTATAAAACCAACAAAATGGAGGAAAAATGGAAATAGTAAAAATCATATTAGTAGTAATATATACAATGTTTCTATATTATAGAAGTGGTATATTAATAAAAAAGTTCATAAAGAGTAAAGAAACAGAAATAAGTAGTACAATCATATATGGATTTATATTAAATTTTGCAATATTTGAAATAATAAATCTACCATTTATAATATTTGCAAAAGGACATACAAAAATTTTATATTATATTTTTATAGTATTAAATATAGCAAATATAATATTATCATTTATTATAAAAAGAAAAGAAACAAGATATAATGCAAAAATAAAGATAGAAAAAAATCTAACAACAGTTCTTTGGATATTACCAATACTAGTAATAGGATTTCAACTATTTAGTTCAACATTTGTGTTTAAAGAAAATGCAGATGATGCATTTTACATAACCTGGGCAAATGAAGCAAGAGAATTAGAAACAATGTATGAAACAGACCCATCAACAGGAAGAGAAGAATCAACATTTGATAATAAATATATATTAAATACATGGGAAATATGGGGAGGATTTACTGCAAGAACATTTGGATTAAGTACGCCTACATTATTTCATACAGCATATTTAATAATATATATAACAATTTCATATATGGCATATTATTTAGTGCTAAAGAAATTATTAAAAAAAGAAAATGTACCAATAGCATTATTAATATTAGCAATATTATTCTTATTTAGTGGAACATCAGCAAGATTTAAAGGAACATATTTATTAGAAAGAATATATCAAGGAAAATCAATATTAATAAATATAATAATGCCATTTGTAATATATAAATTTTTAGACTATAAAAATTTTACAAAAGAAGATTATATAATATTAACACTTTCATATATAACATCAATAGCATGTAATCCAATAACAGTATGGTTTATGTCATTAGTATATGGATTATTTATGCTAATAATATTAATAAATAAAGATTTTAAACAATTCAAAAAAAGTTTATTATTATTAATACCAATATTGGTAATAAGTGTATTATATATAATACTTGCAATGACAAAAGAAATGGGATTAGAAGCTATAACACAAACAGAAACATTTAACCAATTAAACTCATTTAACTCATTTTTAGGTGACGGAAAAATTGTATTAAGTTTATACTTAATAAGTATTTTGGTTATATATTTAAAAGGAACAAAAGAACAAAAAAATTTATGTGTATATTTACCAATATTAATATGTTTATTAGTTGTTAATCCACTATTACAAAATATTTATGTAAAAGTTGTAACAACAGTAACATATTGGAGACTATTTTTATTGTTCCCAATGGAACTTTCAATAGTAGTAGCTTCAACATTAATTTATGGCACACTAGAAGGAAAGAAAAATAAAATTATATATACAGCTTCAATAGTATTAATAATAATTGTAAGCGGAAAATACTTTTATAGAGAAGAAGCGGGATTTGCAAAATTTGAAACATTCAAAAAAATACCACAATACATATTAAATGAAGCAGAATATATAAAAATAAATTCAGAAGAAAAAGTAAAAGTAGTAGCACCTGATGAACCATGGCATTCATGTATGATGAGACAATATACGAGTAAAATAATATTAATGCATTCAAGAGCAATAATAAATAATCCAGAGAGTGAATATAAACAACTATATCTTTCAATATACAATAGTGAAGAACCAAATTATGATACAGATAAAATAAATGAAATGATTGAAAAATGTGATGTACAATATATTATATTACCTAAAACAAAAACAATAAAAATAGATGAAACATGTAAATTTAAATTAGAATTAGAAAATGAAAAAGATTATATTTTAAAAAGAATATAAAAGATGAGAGGAGAACATTGAGCTTAAAATGAGTAAAAAAACAGAAAATGTAATCGAAATAAATAAATTAAGAAAAGAATATAAAATGTATAAAAACAAAAAAGCAAGACTTATAGAAACAATATTTCCATTTTACCAAAAACATGACACATTTAGAGCATTAAATGATTTAGACTTAAACGTACAAAAAGGAGAAGTATTAGGAATACTTGGAAAAAATGGTGCAGGAAAATCAACATTATTAAAAATAATAACAGGAGTAGTAGTACCAACATCAGGAACATTAAAAGTAAATGGAAAAATAAGTTCACTATTAGAATTAGGAGCAGCATTTAATTCAGAATTAACAGGAGAAGAAAACATATATCAACATGGACAAGTAATGGGGTTAACAAAAGAACAAATTGAGGCAACAAAACAAGATGTAATAAATTTTGCAGACATAGGAGAACACTTATACCAACCAGTAAAAACATATTCATCAGGAATGTTTGCAAGATTAGCATTTGCTTGTGCAATAAATGTAGACCCAGATATTTTAATAGTAGATGAAGTATTATCAGTAGGAGATATGGCATTTCAATTAAAATGTTTCAAAAAATTCCAGGAATTTAAAGAAAAAGGAAAAACAATATTATTTGTAACACATAGTGTTGCAGATATATTAAAAAATTGTACAAGAGTAATAATATTAGAAAATGGAACAAAAACTTTTGACGGAGAAGTAAAAGAAGGTGTAGAACTATATAAAAAAATAATAACAGGAAATGCACCAAAAAAAGGAGAAACACAAGCAAAAGATTTTGTGAAAGGTAAAGAAAAAGATACTTGGAAATCTCATTTTAATGAAAATCCAAATATAATTGAATATGGAAATTTAAAAGCAGAAGTAATAGATTATGGAATATTTGATGAAAAACATAATTTCTTAAATATAATAGATAATGAAAAACCAGTAATATTAAAATCAAAAATAAAATTTAACGAAGAAGTCGATAACCCAATATTTACAATGACAATAAAAGATTTTAATGGAATAGAAGTAGCTGGAACAAATACAATGATAGAAAAAATCTATCCAGGCAAATTCAAAAAAGGTGATGTAGTAGAAGTAGAATTTGAACAAAAATTACCACTTGCACCAAATAAATATACACTATCATTTAGTTGTACACATATAAATGCAAATGGAGATTTAGAGGTATTAAATAGAAAATATGAAGCTTTATTAATAGAAATAATATCAAATAAAGAATGTGTAGGAATGGCAAAATTAGATACAAAAATCACAATAAAAAAAGAGGAAAAAAATGAAAAAGAAAAAAATAATAATAGTATTTCTAATAATTCTAACAATAGTATCAATAATAATGCTAAATAAAAAAGCACATATAGAATTAACACAAATTTCTGCGAGAAGTGATAATAGCATGATGAGTTATATAATCAAAACAAGTAATAATAAAACAATTGTAATAGATGGAGGCTTAAAGATAGAAGCAGAAACTTTAAAACAGTATATTCAAAAATATGGAAATAAAGTAGACTATTGGTTTATAACTCATCCACATAAAGACCATGTAGGAGCATTTATAGATATAGTAGAAAATAGTGATATAAAAATAGAAAACATATATTATAGTATAAATTCTCAAGAATGGTATAATGAAAATGAACCTAATAGAGCATATGAAGCAGAAGAATTTTATAGGGCAATACAAAATGAAAAAATAAAAGAAAAAGCAAAAACGCCACAAATTGGTGATAAAATAAAAATAGGAAAAAATATATATGTAGAGATTTTGCAAACTGCAAATCCAGAAATAACATATAATGCTATAAATAATTCAAGTATGGTATTTAAAATACATGTAAATGATAAAACTATATTAATGTTAGGAGATATAGGTCCAGAAGCTTCAGAAAAATTAATAAAAAAATATGGAAAAAATTTAAAAAGTGATATAGTACAAATGTCACATCATGGACAATCAGGAGCAACAGAAGAATTTTATAAATTAGTAGAACCAGAAATTTGTTTATGGCAATCACCACAATGGTTGTGGGACAATGTAACAGGAACATTTAAAACATTAGAAACTAGAAAATGGATGGAAAACCTAGGTGTAAAAACAAATTATGTAGCAAAAGATGGAGACATAACAATAACTGTGGAATAAAGAGGTAAAATATGGAACAAATAGATATATTACTTGCAACATACAATGGTGAAAAATATCTAAAAGAACAGATTGATAGTATATTAAATCAGACATATACAAATTTTAGACTAATCATATCAGATGACTGTTCAAAAGATAAAACTAGAGAAATATTAAAAAAATATAATGATAAAAGAATAATAACATATTTTCAAGAAAATAATTTAGGATATGTAAAAAACTTTGAATTTTTATTATCAAAAGTAGAAAATAAGGTATATATGTTTGCAGACCAAGATGATTATTGGTTACCAACAAAAGTAGAGCATACATATAACAAGTTAAAAGAAACTGATGCAGACTTAGTATTTACAGACTTAGAAGTAGTTAATGAAAAACTTGAACAAATTTACCCATCATTTAATGATTATATGTTATTATCAAGAAAAATAAAAAAGTATAATGATTATAGAATGCAATATTTATATAATTGTGTAACAGGTTGTACATTAATGGCAAAAAATAAATATTTTGAATACATATTACCTTTACCAACAGATTCAAAATATGTAATACATGATACATGGATAGCATGTGTTATGGCAAACAAAGGAAAAGTTGCATATTTAGATGAAAAAACTATAAAATATAGACAACATGGGAATAATCAAGTAGGGACAGATAAAATATCACATAAATTTACTAAGTTAGAAGATGTAAGAAATTTATTTATAGAAGTAAAATTAGGATTATTTACAACATATGTAAAACATGACAAAATCTTTACAGAGGAACTAAAAGAGCAAAACAAAAAAGCTTTACAATATTTTGAAATGTTAAAAACAAAAAAATACTTAAATTTTAAAGGTTGGACAATATTTCATAAATTATATAAAACTGAAAAATTCAGTTATTATATAGAAAATTTTATGATATTGAATTTACCGCTAATTACAAATATACCATTTAAAATTAGACATCTAATATTAAAAATATTAGGAAAAAGATAGAAGGGATGAAAATGATAGATTATAATAAAGATATATATGGTGACTATGAAAAAGACATAAAAAACTATATAGAGAAATATAAACCTGAACAATATGAAAAAATAATTGAAAAAGACACAAGAACAAATATAGTAAATATATTTTCAGAAATGAGAACTAATATTATAAAATGGTATCCTTTTGAACCTAATAAAAAAATATTAGAAATTGGAGCAAATTATGGAGAAATAACACAAGAATTAGTAAAAATCACACCAGAAGTGACTTCTATAGAATTTACAAAAGAAAAAATAGAATGTATAAAAAAAAGAATAAAAGAAAATGTAAAATTAATTTTATGTGATAATCTAAAAGAATTAAAGTTACCAGAAAAATATGACTATATAATAATAATTGGAACAGGAGAATATGCAAAAAAATTAGGATTTAAGAATTTAAAAGAAATGCTAGAATGGTCATATATGCAATTATCAGAAGAAGGAAAAATGCTAGTTGCAATAGATAATAAATTTGGAGTAAAATATTTAGCAGGTTCAACAAGAAATAATAAAGAAGTACCTTTTGCAAATTACAAAAATTATGTGGAAAAAGATTATAAATTATATGGAAAAACAGAATTAGAAAATATGCTAAAACAATTTCCAAAATATAAATTTTATTATCCAGTACCAAATTATAATTTGACAAATATGATTTATACTGATGAATACTTGCCAAAAAGAAGCAGATATAATATATATTATAGAGAAGATGAAGAAATATTATTTAATGAAACAGATTTTATGGAATATGCTATAAAAAATTCAAAATTTGACTTTTTTACAAATAGTTACCTTATAGAAATTTCAAAAACAGATACATCAAATGTGTGGTATGTAAATTTCAGTAATATGAGGCAAAAACAATATAAAATAATAACAAAAATTACATCAGAAAAGGTAACAAAAGAAGCATATGGAGAACAAGGGAAAAAACATATAGAGAATATCCAAAAAAATATAGAAAAATTACAACAATTAGGATATACTACATGTGAAAAATTTCAAGATGGTAAAATATTAAGTCAATTTATAAATAAACCTACAATGGATGAATATCTAGCACGACTATTAGAACAAGATAAAAAAGAAGAATTCATTCAAGAGTTGGACAAGTGGTATAAAAACTTAAAACAAGGATTTATAGACTTAGTATTTCAAAATGTATTTTACGATGGAAATGAATATATTGTATTTGACCAAGAATGGTATAAAGAAGAGGCATCAATAGAACAAATAATGTATAGGTCAATAAAAAGTTTGTTTTTCCAACATAATTATTTGAAAAATAAGATTACAATAGAAGAATTGTATAAAAAATATAATATTACACAAGAAAAAATAGAACAATTTGAAAAAGAAGAAATTAAATTACAAGAAGAGATTGTAGACCCTAAAATTTTAAAATTCTATTCAGAAAAATGGAATGCAATAACAAGTATAGAAGATATAAAAATGAAATATAAAAAACAGCTAGAACAAGCATATTTGCAAATACAAGAAATTTCAAATGAAAAAGATAAAATTTCAGAAGAAAACGAAAGATTAGTAGAAGAAATAAAAAAATTAAAAAATAGTAGATTTTATAAATGGACAAGATTTTTAAGGAGAAAGAAGGTTGAAAAATAATTATAAATTTAATTCTTTTCCAACCTGGGTTGGAGCCTTAAGAAAGGAATGAAAAAAATGGATAAATTAATTACAGTAATAATACCATGTTATAATATAGAAAAATATATAGAAAGATGTATACAATCAGTAGAAGAGCAAACATACAAAAACATTGAAATAATTGCAGTAGATGATGGTTCAAAAGACAATACTGTACAAATATTAGAAAAACTACAAAATAAATATTCTAATCTAAAAGTTTTCAAAAATGATAAAAACAAAGGTGCAGCATATGCAAGAAATTTAGCAATAAGAAAATCAAAAGGAGAATATATAGGATTTATAGATTCTGATGATTATATTGTAAAAGATTATTATGAAAAACTTATGCAAAAAGCACAAGAAGAAGATGCTGATTTAGTAGCAACAGATATAGAGATAACATATGAAAAAAATGCACAACCAGCAATACTTTCAAAAGCATGTATTGGAGAAGTTAACAAGTTCAATTTAGTAAATAATGGACTAGCTGCCTCTCCATGTAACAAAATATTTAAAAAAGAATTATTAAAAAAATATCCTTTTTTAGAAGGAAAAATAAATGAAGATGTTGCATCAATATTACCTGCAATAATAAATGCTAAAAAAGTAGCATATGTAGAAGGAATTAAATATTTTTATATGCAAAGAGAAAATTCAGTACAAAATGAAGAAGTATCAATAAAAAGGCTAGAAATGTTTGATTCTATTGCAACATGTTTTCAAAGAATAGAATATGATAAAAAATATATAGATGCAATATTATATCAACAAGTATTGTTATTGTATTTAGTAGTAATTCCAAAACAAAAAAACTATAAAAAGAGACAAAAATTATTAGTTAGATTTATGGAAAAACAGAAAAAATATGAATTATATAAAAATCCATATATCAAAAAATTTATAAAAGAACAACCAAAACAAGAAAGAAAATTTTATAAAGATATGGTGTCATGTTTAAAAAGAGCAAATGCAACACTTGCAAATGAAACAATTGAACATAGAAATGGAATGGACAAGACAAAAGAAAAAGTAAAAGATGTAATCAGAAAAATTACAAAAAGAACAGTAATAAGAAGATATATAGAAATAAAAGATTTAGAAAAATTAGCAAAAAAACAATCAAAGAAAAAAGATGGAGAAATCAAAGTATCAGTAATAATACCAAATTATAATTATGAAAATTTCATGTTACCACGTATATATAGTATATTAGCACAAACAGAAAAAATCCATGAATTAATAATATTAGATGACTGCTCAAAAGACAATAGTAGAAATCTAATAGACCAAATTGTAGATAAAATATCACCATATATAAAAGTTCAAAAAATATATAATGAAGAAAACTCAGGATGTGCATTTAAACAATGGAAAAAAGGTTTTGCATTAGCAGAAGGAGATTATGTATGGATAGCAGAAGCAGACGATTGTTGTGACAAAACACTATTAGAAAACATAATAAGACCAATAAAACAAAATAAAAATATATACATATCATATGCAGATACAGCATTTATAAATGCATGGGATAAAATAATATTACCAACAATAAAACCAGAAATAGATATAAGAAAAACAGGTCATTGGGATAGTGATTTTGTTGATAATGGAATGGAAGAAATTAAAAATTATACATTTTTAAATTGTATAATTGCAAATGTATCATCATGTTTAATTAAAAAGGACAATTATGATGATATATTTGGAAAAATAATTGAATATAAACAAGCAGGAGACTGGTTATTTTATGTAAGTGTAATGGCAAAAGGTGATATAGCATTTTGTAATAAACCATTAAATTACTACAGATTACATGGAAATAATGTAACAAGTGTAACAAAAAAACAAAAACATTTTGATGAAATTGTAAGAATTCATGGAGAAATCAGAAAAATGTTTGAAATGACAGAATGGCATGAGGAAGAAATTCAAAAAAGATATGAATTCTTAAAAAGAGTATGGAACTTAGGAGAAAATGAGGATGAAAAAAATTAATTTATACTTATTGATATTAATAATATTATTAACACAAGTAGTAATATGTGATAATTTAATATATTTTTTTAAAGCAAATTATATTGTAGGAAATATAATAGCATTAATTATAAATGCAACAATTGTAACATTATTAATAAAAAAGAAAAAAATAAAAGTAGAAACTAATTTTCATAAATTTGATTTAGTGTTTTTAGCAATAATACTAGTAATAACAGGATTAACAATAATATATCCAGATACATTTTGGGATACCTATAGTTATCATTTATATTTGCAAGAAAATCCATTTGCAGATAAAATAAATGAAAACTTTTTCCCAGGAAGAACATTAACATCATTTGTATATCCTATTGCAGATAGAGTATTTTATATGTTTAGAGCATTATTAGGATTTAGATTAGGAACTTTACCTGGATATTTTCTAATTGTTATAATATATTATCAAATAAAAAAATATTTAATGAAAATATTAGAAAATAAAATTGACGAAAAATATATATCATTATTATCAATACTACCACTAGGAGTATTTATAATATTAGAACAATTAGGTACATATTACATAGATAATTTTTCATTAGCATTATTATTAGAAGTAATGTATGTAATCTTTTTTGAAGGAAAAGATATATTCAAAGAAAAAACGAGATTATATATATTAGCATATGTAGTAGGACTAGCAGTATGTACTAAACTAACAAATGCAATCTATATATTAGGACCATTAGTATATTTATTAATAATAAATATAAAAGATATAAAAAATATAAAAATATATGATTATTTGCTATTAGTAATAACATTTGTAATACCATTATTACCATATGCAGTAGATGCAATTATACAAACAGGAAGTCCAGTATTTCCATATTATAATGCAATATTTAAATCAGAATATTTCATGCAAGAAAATTGGGCTGATGACAGATATGGACCAAAAAATATATTAGAATTTTTATTATGGCCATTTTACATTATAAAAAGGCCAAGAAATGCATATGAAACAGCAAATACTGATTTAATGTTTGCTATAGGATATGCAATAATAATAATTGGAATAATATATGAAGTTGTATATAAAAAATTAATAAAAAAACAACAAATAAATAAAAAATATTTAACATTTTATATTTTATTAATGTATTTATATTTTGTTTGGGAACTATTTATAATAGGTTATACAAGATATGCAGGAATAATACCTATATTTGCAAGTATAGCATGTATTTATATATTAATAAATGCATTTAAAAATAGTAAATTAGTAATAACAGTATTAATGTCAGCAATAATATGTGGAAGCTCATTCGCCGGATTATATAAATATGTAGTATATAGTAGAAGCGGAGGAAATTATATACAAATATTTTTTAATAATTCAGAATCAGCTATTGCAAATTGGAAACAAAATGTAAAGAAAACAATATTATTAAAAGATAGAACAAATGAAAAATATGATATAGATGGAGTTTGGGGAGTATTAGCAGATGATAGTGGTGTAACATCATTACTTAATGTAGATGATAGACTAGTTGAACTGCAAATAGGAACTAAAATGGGAAAAACAGAAAAAACTTACAAAATGTATTGGGATTTAGTATTAAATAATGATATTTATATGCCAATATATGAATTTAAATTAAAAGATACATTAGATTATTTAAATAGATATCATTTCCAAATTACTGAAGTGGTAGATACTCTTACAAATGTTAGCTTTTTAGATAATGTTGATTATATTTATATAGTAAAAGTAAAATATGATGAAAATGCACATAATACTTTAGAAATGTTAACATATGATGAAAATGAACTAACATTAACACCTCAAGAGGGCAAAATAAATTTTAACGTTACGATAAATGGAAGATATTTAAATAAAGACCTACAAGATACTGTTACAGTTAATGTAGTAGCTTCTAAAAATGGACAAGAACAGATAATTGATACATTACATCTTAAATCAGATGGAAAAGCAATTAATTATGAGAAAAAACTAGATGGAATAGATTATGATACAGTAAAAATTAAATTAGTACCAGAAGAGTTAAAATTAAGGACCCAAAACCATAGTATTACAATTTTTAGATAAAAAATACTAAGTGAACATTCATTATTATATAGTTACATTTTAAATAATACTTCTAATTTGAAGAAATATATAACTATGTAATAAAGCCGACCCTGGTACGAAAACCCCAGCTATGTTTCGGCTATGGAATAGTTATATATTTCTTCAAATAGAAAATATTTAAAATTGAAGTAATTTAAGGAGGAAAAGATGTCAAAAATAGCAGTATTAATACCATGTTATAATGAAAGTAAAACAATAGAAAAAGTAGTAAAAGACTTCAAAAAAGAATTGCCAGAAGCAGATATATATGTATATGACAATAACTCAACAGATGGAAGTGATGAAATAGCAAGAAAAGCAGGAGCAATAGTTAAATATGAATATAGACAAGGAAAAGGAAATGTAATTCGCAGTATGTTCAGACAAATAGACGCAGACTGCTATTTAATGGTAGATGGAGATGACACATATCCAGCAGAAGATGCTAGAAAAATGTGTGCTCTAGTATTAGAAGGAAAAGCAGATATGGTAGTAGGAGATAGACTATCATCAACATATTTTACAGAAAATAAAAGACCATTCCACAATTTTGGAAATAGAATAGTAAGATTTTTAATAAACAAATTATTTAAAAACAAAATAAAAGATATAATGACAGGATATAGAGCATTTAGTTATGAATTTGTAAAAACATATCCAGTATTATCAAAAGGATTTGAAATAGAAACAGAAATGACAATACATGCAGTAGATAAGAATTTTCTAATACAAGAAGTGCCAGTAACATATAGAGATAGACCAGAAGGAAGTGTATCAAAATTAAACACATATAAAGATGGATTTAAAGTATTAAAAATGATAGCAACACTATTTAAAGAATATAAACCATTTTTCTTCTTTAATATAGTTGCAATAATACTTACAATAATAGCATTAATATTTGTAATACCAGTATTTAATGATTATTTTAAAACAGGACTTGTATTAAGATTTCCAACATTAATAGTTGGAGGATTTATAATGTTATCAGCAATATTATCATTTATATGTGGTGTAATATTAGATGTAATAGTAAAAAAACACAAACAACAATATGAATTAATTTTAAATCAATTCAAGAGAAATGAGGATTAAAATGGAAAAAATATTAAAGAAAATAGTAAGTTGTAGAATTTTATATTATGTAATAGCAATCTTATTATTTATAGGAACATATTATTTAGACTTAAAAGTAAATCTAGAAAATCAAGGATTATTAGGAGGAAATCATTTAAAATATTTTTTAATAGCTTCAGTACTAATAGGAATAGTAATAATAGCATTAACAATTGTTTCAAAAAAATTATTTAAAAAAGTAGAAATGCATATTGCGTATATTATACTTGCACTTATAATTGGTGGAATATACATATTTGTAATACCATTATTTGCACAAAGTGATGAACCTGCACATTTTTATAGAACATATCAAGTAGCAAAAGGAGAAATAATCTCTCCAGTAACAGAGATGGGGTATACAACAGAAATACCACAATCATTTGTTGATATGGTACAATTAAATAGTGAAACAAAAAGAAGAGAATATAAAAAATACTATGATGTAAGAGAAATGATGCAAATTGAATTAGAACCAGAAAAAACAACTATTATAAATACAGTTGGAACATATCATGGTACAAGCTATTTCCCACAAGCACTTGGAGTAAAAATAGGAATGCTCTTTAATTTAAGACCATATATAACAGCAATGTTAGGACGACTTACAGGATTGGTAATTACAGTATTACTATTAGGATGGGGAATAAAAAAATTACCATCACACAAATTATTTGCAACAATAGTATTACTTTCGCCAGTTGTAATATCATATTCAGCAAGTTTTTCAGCAGATAATATAGTACTTGTGTCTACATTTTTAATGTTAAGTTATGTAATGTATTATAGACATACAAAAGAAAAAATAAAAAAATTAGATTATGTCATATTTGCAATTCTTACATTTATAATAGCAATATCAAAAATGGCATATTTACCTGTAATAGGACTATTACTATTAATACCTAAAGAATGCTTCAAAAACACAAAAAGAAAATATGGATTTTTAGCAATATTTATAATATTAGGTATAATATCAGCAATATGGTGGATGAAAACAGCAGATATAAGTGTAGATGTAGGAGAAGCAACAAATACAAACACATGGATATATACAAATCCAATAGGATATTTATTTGTACTATTTAGAACAACAATAGATTCATGTTTTGATTATGCAACAAATATGTTTGCAGGACATTTCTTATGTCATAATCAAGTATCACCATATACAATAATACCACTTGCATATATAATAATTACAATAATCTCATTATTAAGTGATGAAAATAAAGAAAAAACAACATTTATGCAAAAATTTATTCCAGCAGGAATAATCGTATTATCATATGTATTAATAAGTACAGCAATGTATGTATATAATACAAGCTTCAAAAATGGAGTAATAGTTGGAGTACAAGGAAGATATTTTGTACCATTATTGTTACTTGCAATATTATTTATAAATAAAAAACGAATTAATATACAAGAACATGAATTAACAAATGTATCACTAATTGCCAATTTTGGTGTATATCTAGCAATGATGACAACATTTTTCATATAATTTATTTGTAGCGAGAGAAGGGATAAAATGAAAATAACAAACATAAAAAATTCTATTATAAATTTTTTAATGCCAATAGGAAGTATTAGAAGAAGAGCAATACAATATATTTATAGAATGTTAAAAAACAAAGAAAACAGAAAAATGTTTATCAAAAAAGTAAAAGAAATAGGATTTTTAAAAGGTTTTAAATATTCATTTTATAAATTAGTAGTACCTGAAAGTAAAGAATATCAAGAAGAAAAATATAATAGATGGATTTCTGAAAAAGCTACAATAAAAGAAAATAAAGAATTTAAATATGAGCCATTAATAAGTATAATAACACCATTATATAATACACCAAAAGAATTTTTCATAGATTATATAAAAAGTCTACAAGAGCAAACTTATACAAATTGGGAAGTTTGCCTTGTAGATGCTAGTGAAACACAATTAGAATATGTGAAAAATATAAATGATAAAAGATTAAAATATAAAAGACTAGAAGAAAATAAAGGAATATCAGAAAATTCAAATGAAGCAATACAAATGGCTTCAGGAGAATTTCTAGCATTAGTTGACCATGATGATATAATTGCACCAAATGCATTAAATGAAGTTGTGAAAAAATTAAATGAAAAACCAGAAACAGACTTTATATATAGTGATGAAGATAAATTTGAAGGAAATGTAGAAAATAGATTTTATCCATTTTTCAAACCAGACTTTTCACCAGATTTTTTAAGAAGCAATAACTATATTTGTCATCTTAGTGTAATAAGAAAAACATTAGTTGAAAAAATTGGAGGCTTTAGAAAAGAATTTGATGGTGCACAAGATTATGATTTAATATTAAGAATTACAGAAAACACTAATAAAATAGAACATATTCCAGATATATTATATCATTGGAGAATACACTCTACTTCAACTGCTCAAAATATGGAAACAAAAAATTATGCAATAGAAGCAGGAAGAAGAGCAATAGAAGAACATTGTAAAAGGTTAGAACTTCCTATTGAAAAAGTAGAAAGTATAAAACCATTAGGTTCATATAGAATTAAATATAAAGTAATAGGAGAACCATTAATATCAATAATAATACCAAATAAAGACTCTGTAAAATACTTAAAAAGAGCAATAAATTCAATATTAAAATCAACATATAAAAATTATGAAATTATAATTGTAGAAAATAATAGTACCAAAAAAAGTACATTTAAATATTATGAGAAAATAAAGTCATTTGCAAAAATTATAAAATATGAAGGAGAATTTAATTATTCAAAAATAAACAATTTTGGAGTTACATATGCAAATGGTGAATATTTATTGCTACTAAATAATGATATAAAAGTAATAACAAAAGATTGGCTTGAAGAAATGCTATCAATATGTCAAAGAGAAGATGTTGGAATAGTAGGAGCAAAACTACTTTATAGTGATAAAACAGTTCAACATGCAGGTGTTGTAGTTGGAATGGGTGGAATTGCAGGACATGTAAACAGATTAATTGCTGATAAAAATCCAGGCTATTTTGGAAGAGTGGCAGTAATTAATAACTATTCAGCAGTTACAGCAGCTTGCCTTATGACCAAAAAAGAACTATATGAAAAAGTAGAAGGACTTGACGAAAAATTTAAAGTAGCATTTAATGATGTGGATTTCTGTATGAAAATACGTAAACTTCAAAAGTTAGTTGTTTATACACCTTTTGCTAGATTATTTCATTATGAATCTAAGTCAAGAGGTTATGAAGATACACCAGAAAAATTAGAGAGATTTAATGGAGAAATTAAATTGTTCGAAAGTAAATGGAAAGATGAATTAGAAAAAGGAGACCCATATTTTAATCCAAACTTAGATTTATTTTCAGAACAGTGTGAAATAAAAATTAATATATAATTTATATTTTTATGTATTTATATATATTACTATTTCATAGCAAAAACATATTTGGGGTCTTCGTCGGGGGTCTTTGCTTATTCAATAGTAATATATATAAATACAAGTATAAACATAAAAAAAGGAGAAGATATGAAAGTTTTACAAATAAATGCAGTATGTGGAAATTGTAGTACTGGAAAAATAGCAGTAGACTTATATAATGTATTAGAAGAAAATGGACATGAAGGAATAATTGCATATGGAAGAAGAGGAGCACCAGAAGGTGTAAAAACAATAAAAATATGTGGAAAAATAAATAACTTATTTCACATAGGAATATCTATGATATTTGATAATAGTGCTTTTTTATCAACACATGCAACAAAAAAACTAATCAAAAAAATAGAAGAATATGACCCAGATATAATACAATTACATAGTTTATTAGGATATTATATAAATATAGAAGTACTATTAGAATATTTAGCAAAAATAGATAAACCTGTAATTTACACAATGCATAATTGTTGGGCAATAACAGGACATTGCACATATTTTGATTATGCAAAATGTGATAAATGGAAAACAGGATGTGAAAAATGTCCACAAAAAACAACATATCCACCAAGTTTAATATTTGATAACTCAAAAATAAATTATGAAAAGAAAAAAAGATTATTTAATAATATAAAAAACTTAACATTAGTAACACCATCACAATGGTTAGCAGATTTAGTAAAACAATCATATTTAAAAGATAAAGAAGTAGTTGTAATAAACAATGGAATAAATCTTCAAAACTTCAAACCAACAAAAGGAGATTTCAGAAAAAAACATAATATTGAAAATAAATTTATAATACTTGGAGTTGCAAGTGTTTGGGAAAAAAGAAAAGGATTAGAATCATTTATAAGATTATCAGAAAAACTAAGTGATGATTTCCAAATAGTATTAGTAGGTTTGAATAAAAGACAATTAAAAAAATTACCTAAAAATATAATAGGAATATCAAGAACAGAAAATATTGAACAATTAGCAGAACTTTATACAACTGCAGATATATTTTTCAATCCTACATATGAAGAAAACTTTCCAACAACAAATTTAGAATCAATAGCATGTGGAACACCAATAATTACATATAAAACAGGTGGAAGTGTAGAAAGTGTTGATAAAGAATGGGGATTTGTTGTAGAACAAGGAGATGTAGACTCTGTGTTAAAAATTGTTAAAGATTTAAAAGGCAAACCTAAAAAAACAGAACAATGTTTGCAAGCATCTAAAAAATATGATAAAAGATTAAAATTTCAAGAATATATAAAACTATATGAGCAAAAAGGGAAAAAAGGGGACGGTTCTCTTTTTGCCCAAAAGGAAAAAAGAGAACCGTCCCCAATTTGCCAAAAGGGAAAAAAGAGAACCGTCCCCTTTTTTTCCAAAGTTTACATAGTATCACACAAAGAAGCAGAATTTCCAAAAGAAGAAATATATACACCAATACAAGTAGGGAAAAAAGAAAGTTTCACAAAAGTACGTGATAACACAGGTGACAATATAGCAGAAAAAAATCCAAACTTTTGTGAATTAACAGCAGCATATTGGATATGGAAAAATGACAAATCAGATATTACAGGGCTTACACATTATAGAAGATATTTCTTTAAAAAGAAAAACAATAATAGCAAAGAAAATATATTAAATAAAAAAGATATAGAAGAAATATTAGAAAAATATGATATAATACTACCAGAAAAAGAAAGAATTGTGAAATATACTGTAAAAAATGCATATGGGAAATTTCATCATATAGAAGATTTTGAAAAATGTAGAGAAATTATACAAGAAAAACATCCAGAATATATAGAAGCATTTGATAAAATTGCAAATGGAAGAAAATTATATTTATACAATATGTTTATTTCTCGAAAAGAAATATTTGATGAATACTATAAATGGTTATTTGACATTTTATTTGAATTAGAAAAAAGAGTAGATATTTCAAAATATACAGATTATGATAAAAGAATATTTGGATTTTTATCAGAAAGATTATTAAGTGTATGGCTTGAAAAAAATAATCATTTAAAAATAAAAGAAATGCCAGTATATAATACAGAACAAAAAGTATTACCACAAATTGCAATTAGAACAATACAAAAAGTACTTGTAAGATAAAGCAGAAAGGAATGTAACAAAAGTGAAAAAAAGCATAGCAAAAAATTACATATATAACTTAATATATCAGATGTTAACAATTGTATTACCATTAATAACAACACCATATTTATCAAGAGTATTAGGAGCAGAAAACATTGGGATATATGGTTATACATTATCAATAGTAACATATTTTGTTTTATTTGGAACACTAGGGATTGCAATGTATGGACAAAGAGAAATAGCATATGTTCAAAATAATCAAACAAAACAAAGTAAAACATTTTGGGAGATTGTAATAACAAGATTTATAACACTAACTATAGCATCAGTAACATTTTATATAACATTTTGTATAAGAGGACAATATACAACATATTATACAATCTTATTATTAGAATTATTAGCAAATGCACTTGATATAAGTTGGTATTATCAAGGAATTGAAGATTTTGGCAAAACTGTAATAAGAAACTTAGTAGTAAAAATCTTAAGTTTAGTATGTATATTTGTATTTGTAAAAACACAAGCAGATTTATGGAAATACATGTTGATATATGTATTAGCAAATGCATTAGGAAATGCAACAATGTGGTTATATTTACCAAAAATGTTGCAAAAAATATCATTAAAAACATTAGAATTTAAAAAACATATAAAACCAGTATTATCATTATTTGTACCACAAATTGCAACACAAATATATGTAGTATTAGATAAAACTATGATAGGAAACATTACTAATAATATGTCAGATGTAGGGTTTTATGAGCAAGCTCAAAAAATAGTAAAAACAGCAATGTTAGTAGTAACGGCATTAGGAACAGTAATGAATTCAAGAATAGCAAATGCATTTGCAGAAAATAAAAAAGAAGATGTAAAAAAATATTTAATGCAAGCATTTAATATAGTGTGGATGTTAGGAATACCTATAACTCTAGGTATAATGGCTGTATCAAGCAATTTAGTACCATGGTTTTATGGAGAGGGATATGAACCAGTTATACAATTATTAATTGCAACAAGCCCAATATTATTAGCTATAGGACTAAATAATGTAACAGGAATTCAATATTTAATACAAACAAAACAACAAAAAAATTACACAATATCAGTAACAATAGGTGCAATTGTAAATGTAATATTTAATTTTATATTAATAAATTTAATAGGAACAGTTGGAGCAGCAATTTCATCAGTATTAGCAGAATTTACAATATTAGGTGTACATTTTATATATATGAGAAAAGACATAAAAATTTTAGATGTATTAAAATTATCAATAAAATATCTAATAAGTGGATTAATAATGTATGTAATAGT
Source organism: uncultured Clostridia bacterium (assembly GCA_944388705.1). Taxonomy (GTDB): domain Bacteria; phylum Bacillota; class Clostridia; order TANB77; family CAG-508; genus CAG-269. The sequence goes on along the minus strand of CALXJU010000004.1, from coordinate 41,828 downwards.
ATTAAATATTTCTAAACTAATATCACCAAGTATATTAAATACATTTATTTTAATTGCAATAGGAGCAATCATTTATTTTGTAATATTATTAATATTGAAAGATAAATTCTTAAATGACATAATAAATCAAGTTGTCGTAACAGTAAAAAATAAACTAGGAAAGGGAACTGTGAATGAATAAAATTATAGAATTAATTAATAAGATAATTAATAAAAGCGAGAAATTATCAAATTTTACAGTAATAGTTTATAAATATAATAGAAAATATAGAAATATGACCAAAACTATTTTATTTGCATTAAAAGGAATATTTAAATTTTATATGCCAAGTACAAAACTATCAAAGGGAATGCAAATTAGAAAAATATTTCAAAAGTTAAAAATAAAAAGAAATAGTGACAGATTTATATATTATCTTGACCCATTAAAAATTTTAAACATCAAAAATTTTGAAATTGAGAACACTACAATTGATTATGAAATTGGATTAGAAAAAAGTTTAGAAGAAATGCAAAAAGAAAATGAAAACATGAAGGATGGGGAATATAAAGAAAATCAAAAACAACTATTATTAGGAATAGAAGAATTAATAGAAAAAGAGAAAAAAATAGCTCCAAATGAGCAAGTTGCTAATAATTTAGAAAATATAAAAAATAAAAAAGCTGATGGATTTCAAGAAGCATTACAAAGAATATTATTTTATAATCAAATTGTATGGCAGACTGGACATCATTTAAATGGATTAGGAAGACTTGACAAAATTTTAGATAAATATTATAAAAAAGATATAAAAGAAAATAAGATTACAAAAGAAGAAGCACGAAGCTTAATAAATGAATTTATGAAATTATTGCATGAGAACTTTTGGTTTAAAAGTAATGCATTGTTAGGTGACACAGGACAAGTAATCATATTAGGAGGAAAAGAACCTAATGGAGAATACTTTTGCAATGATTTAACATATATGTTTATAGAAGAAACAGAAAAACTTCAACTACCAGACCCAAAAGTATTATTAAGAGTTGCAAAAAATATGCCAAGAGAATTGATGGAAACATCAGTAAAATGTATAAAAACAGGAATAGGATGTCCACTATTTTCAAATGATGAAGTAGTAATTCCACAATTAATAAATTTCGGATATGATGAAAAAGATGCATATAGTTATGTTACAGCAGCATGTTGGGAGCCATTAATTACAGGAAAATCATTTGACCAAAATAATATGAAAACAATAGTATTTTTGAAACCATTTACTGAAATGCTTAATAAAGAAAACTTAGAAGAGATTAAAAATCAAGAACAATTAATGGAAAAATACAAAACTTATTTAGAAAAATATATAGATGAATTTTTTGCTGAATTAGATGCAAGAAAATTTGAAACAGATCCAGTAATGTCTTTATTTATACCACACTGTAATCAAGTCGAAATAGATGTTACAGAAGGGGGAGCAATATATAATAATTATGGGGCTACTTCTGTATCACTTGCAAATACAGTAAATTCAATTATAAATATAAACAAATTTGTATTTCAAGACAAAAAATATACATTAAGTGAATTAAATGAGTTGAGAAAAAATAATTTTGAAAACAATGAAAATATTCAACTAAAAGACCAAGGAATTAGATATGGAAAAGATGATGATAAAGTATTAGAAATTACAAATATGATAACTAAATGGGTAGACGAAATGCTAGAAAATAAAACAAATAGGATAGGTGGAAAATTAAAGTTTGGACTAAGTGCACCATCATATATAGATGAATCAAAAGATTTTGAAGCTTCATTAGATGGAAGAAAAAAAGGTGATGCATTTATTGTACACATTTCATCAGATATAACATCAAACCCATATACTGAGTTAATTCAATTTGCGTCAAAAATAGATTATAGTGGAAATAGATTTAATGGTAATGTTATAGACTTCATGGTAACACCAAGTTTTATGGAAAATAATTTTGAAAAATTTACAGATTTTTTAATATTAAGTATAGATGTTGGATTTTTTCAAATGCAGATGAATGTAGTAAGTAGTGAAACATTAATAAAAGCAAAAGAACATCCAGAAGAATTTCCTAATTTAATAGTAAGAGTTTGGGGATTTAGCGCATACTTTAATGACTTGCCAGAAGAATATAAAAATGTGTTAATAGAAAGGGCTTTAAAAAATGAAGGTAAGAGTTACTAATATTCAAAGATTTTCGCTTCAAGATGGTCCTGGAATAAGAACTACTGTATTTTTAAAAGGTTGTAGTATTTGCTGTCCATGGTGTGCAAATCCTGAAAATATAAAATATGAAATTCAAGGTGAATTTGGTTATGATATAGAACTAGATGAGTTAGAAAAAGAAATTTTAAAAGATGAAAAGTTTTATAAATCAGGAGGAGGAGTTACTTTTTCTGGAGGAGAGCCGTTATTACAATTTGACAAATTAGAACCATTATTAAAAAGACTTAAACAGCAAAATATTAATATTTGTATAGAAACCGCTTTATTTGTACCAACTAGTTTACTAGAAATTGCTTTAAAATATGTTGATGAATTTATAGTTGATATTAAAATTTTAGATAATTCTGAAGCGAAAAAAGTATTAAATGGTGATATTGAATTATATTATAAAAATATTAAAAAACTTTTTGAACAAAAACATAATATTACTTTCAGAATACCAGTTACAAAAGAATATACGTTGCAAGAACATAATAAAAAAAGGATATTAGACTTACTTGAAAAGTACAAGCCACAACAAGTTGAAATATTCAAACTACATAGACTTGCAGAATCAAAATATAAAACACTGAAAAAAAATCTGATAGAATTTAAAGAAGTTACATATGACGATATGGAAAATTTCCTGAAAGAAATAAAAAATGTAAAAATAAATGCAAAAATTTGCAAGATATGAGAGGTAAAATATGGATATATTTGTGAAATTAGAAAAAAACAAGAAATTCATGGAGAAGTATAACAAATTAAAAAAGAAAAAACAAGAAAAAGAAATTAAAAGGAGAGTAAAGGGAACATATAAATTTGTTGACAGAAAAAAAGACAAGAAAAACTTATGTATAATAATAGCTGGCTATAAAAAAATATTATGGGAAGATGTATTCGTAAGACTTGAAAAATTTATGCCAAAAGATATGGATGTATGTATAGTATCATCAGGTTTGTATAATGAAGAATTAGATAAAATAGCAGAAAAAAATAAATGGTCATATTTAAGTTTAAAACAAAATAAAGTAACATTAGTACAAAATATAGCAATAAATTTACATCCAAAAGCTAAAATGATATATAAGATAGATGAAGACATATTTATAACAAAGAACTTTTTCTCAAAATTAATGGAAACATATAAAAAAGTTGAAGAAGAAAGTAATTATAGAGTAGGATTTGTAGCACCATTATTGCCTATAAATGGATATTCAAATGTTAATGTATTAAAAAAGACAAATACAATAGCTAAATTTGAAAAGAAATTTGGAAAACCATATCATGATGGCGGAGGAGAAGAAAAAATAATTAAAAATCCAGAAATAGCAAAATTCATGTGGAAAGAAATAGGACAAATAGATGAATTATCTAAAAAATTTGACCAAGAAGAATTCGCATATTCAATATGTCCAATAAGATTTAGTATAGGAGCAATATTATTCTCAAGAGATTTATGGGAAGCAATGGGAAGGTTTGTAGTTGAAAAAGGAACTAATATGGGAAGAGATGAAGCACAAATATGTGAATATTGCATGATAGAAAGTAGAGCAATAGTAGTTTCAGAAAATACAATTGCTGGACATTTCTCATATGGACCACAAACAAAAGCAATGGAAGAATTCTACAAGAAAAATAGAAAAATATTTGAGTTAAAAGAGGTATAAGTTATGAAAAAATATGATTATTTAATAGTTGGTGCAGGTCTATTTGGAGCAGTATTTGCATATGAAATGAATAAAAAAGGGAAAAAATGTCTTGTAATAGATAGAAGAAATCATATAGGTGGAAATATTTATTGTGAAAAAATAAATGGAATCAATGTTCACAAATATGGAGCACATATATTCCATACAAGTGATAAAGAAGTATGGGAATATGTAAATCAATTTGCAGAATTTAATAACTACATAAATTCTCCAATTGCAAATTATAAAGGAGAAATCTACAATTTACCATTTAATATGAATACATTTTCAAAATTATGGGGAATTGCAACTCCAGCACAAGCAAAAGAAATTATTGAAAAACAAAAAGCTGAATATAATATAACAGAACCTAAAAATTTAGAAGAGCAAGCAATATCTCTAGTTGGAAAAGATATTTATATGAAACTAGTAAAAGAATATACAGAAAAACAATGGGGAAGAGATTGTAAAGAACTACCAGCATTTATCATAAAAAGATTACCTGTTAGATTTATATATGATAACAATTATTTTAATGACAGATATCAAGGAATTCCAGAAGGCGGATATAATGTTATAATTGAAAAATTATTAGCAGATGCTGATGTAGAACTTGGTGTTGATTATTTAAAAGAAAAAGATAAATATAATAGCCTAGCTGATAAAATTCTATATACTGGTATGATAGATGAATATTTTGATTATAAATTTGGAAACTTAGAATGGCGTTCGTTAAAATTCGAAAATGAGATATATGAAGATATTGATGATTATCAAGGTAATGCAGTTGTTAATTATACAAGCCATAATGAAAAATATACTAGAATTATTGAACATAAACATTTTGAATTTAATAAATGTAAAGGTACAATAATTACTAAAGAATATCCAATGGATTGGAAAATGGGAGATGAAGCTTATTATCCAGTCAATGACGAAAAAAATAACTCTTTATTTGAAAAATATAGAGAATTAGCTGATAAAGAACCTAATGTTATTTTTGGTGGCAGACTTGGAAATTATAAATATTATGATATGGATAAGGTTATCAGAGCAGCATTAGACTTAACAAAAACACTCTAAAGGGGATAGTCCTCTTTGGAGTGCTTTTGTTAATAATAAAATTTATTCAATATTTCAAAAAACTATTGACAAAGTTAGGAAAAAAATGTATAATAAATACTGTTACAAGAAGAAGTTATCCACTTCTCACCTTATCTATGTGGAAAAAGGTTAGAAAAAATTAGATTTATATGAAAAATGTATATCTATAATTGTGTGGAATTGACTTGTAACAAAGTCAATTTTTTTCGTTAAAAGCGAAGCAAAAAATCAGGAGGTGTTTTATATAAAACAAGAATTACCAATAAATGGTCAAATAAGAGCCAAAGAAGTTCAATTAATAAGTGATGATGGACAAAAAATGGGAATAGTACCATTATCAAGAGCACTAGAATTAGCAGGTGACAAAAAATTAGACTTAGTATTAGTATCTCCAAATTCAACAGTACCAGTATGTAAAATAATGAATTATGGAAAATACAAATTTGAACAAGCAAAAAAAGAAAAAGAAGCTAAGAAAAAACAAAAAGTTCAAGAAACAAAAGAACTAAGAATAACACCTAATATTGAAGAACATGACTTTGGATTTAAAGCAAAAAATGCAAGAAAATTTCTAGAGGATGGAAATAAAGTAAAAATTACTGTAAGATTTAGAGGAAGAGAATTAAATAATACAAAAATGGGTGAGAATGTATTAAATAAATTCATAACAACTCTAGAAGATATATCAGTAGTTGAGAAAAAGCCAAAACTAGAAGGTAAAAATATGTTTATTATACTAGCTAAAAAAGCTTAATAATATATAAAAAACAATTGAAAGGAGCGAAAAGCTATGCCAAAATTAAAAACAAACAAAGCAGCAAAAAAAAGATATTCATTAACAGCAACAGGAAAAGTAAAAAGAACAACAGCTAATAGAAGACACTTATTAGCAAATAAAACAAAAAGACAAAAATTATCAAGCAGACGCCCAGGAGCATATGCAGATAAATCATGTGAAAATACAATAAAAAAATTATTACCATATGGTAACTAATAGTAGAATGAGGAGGGAAAAATAATGGCAAGAGTAAAATCAGCAATGACAACAAGAAGAAGACATAAAAAAGTATTAAAACAAGCAAAAGGATATTATGGAGCAAAACACTATAGATTTAGAAATGCTAATCAAGCAGTATTAAAATCATTAGCATATGCATATGTTGGAAGAAAAGATAAAAAAAGTAATTTCAGAAAATTATGGATAGCAAGAATAAATGCTGCAGCAAGAATGAATGGAACAACATATAGCAAATTAATAGCAGGATTAAAAAAAGCTAATGTAACAATAAACAGAAAAATGTTAGCAGAAATAGCTGTAAGTGATCCAAAAGCATTTGAAGAAATAGCAAAAGTAGCAAAAAATGCATAGAAAAAGAAAAGGAGGTCTTTATTTTAATAAATTAAAATAAGGCCTTTTTATGTTACAAAAATGGAGGCAAATATGAACATAGGAATAGATATAGATGGAGTTTTACTAGATTTAGAAAGATTTGCAATAGATTATGGTACAAAATTTTGTATCGAAGAAAATTTAAATCTAAAAATAAATATACAAGAATATTGGGAAAAATTAAAATTCAGTTGGACAGAAGAACAAGAAAATAAATTCTGGAATAAATATATAATAAAATATTTCAAACAATATCCACCAAGAGAATTTGCATCAGAAATAATAAAAAAACTAAAAAAAGAAGGAAATAAAATATATATAATAACAGCAAGAAATGAAGAAGGATTACCACAAGAAGAATATGGTAAATCACAAGAAATCACAAAAACATGGTTAAATGAGAATAATATAGAATATGATAAATTAATATTTACACCAGATTCAGAAAAATTAGAACAATGTTTAAAAAATAATGTAGAAATAATGATTGAAGATAGTCCAACAAATATAAAAAATATATCAGAAAAAATCCCAGTCATAAAATATAATTGTAGTTATAATGAAAATATTTTAGGAAAAAACATTATAAGAACATATAGTTGGTATCAAATATATGATATAATAAATAAAAAAATGAAAGGAGAATAAAAATGGCAAAAATATTAGAAGATGTATCAAGAACATTTAATGAGTTATTGTTATTGCCTAATTTAACAGATGAAAGATGTATACCATCAAATGTATCATTAAAAACACCACTAGTAAAATATAAAAAAGGAGAAGAACCAAAATATTCAGCAAATGTTCCAATGGTTTCAGCAATAATGCAATCAGTATCAGGAGAAGAAATGGGAATTGCACTTGCAAGAGAAGGAGGAGTTGCATTTATATATGGTTCGCAATCAATAGAATCGCAAGCAAAAATGGTACATAATGTAAAAAAACATAAAGCAGGATTTGTAATAAGTGACTCAAATGTAAAAAGTGGAACAACATTAAGAGAAGTAAGAGAATTAGTTCAAAAAACAGGGCATTCAACAGTAATGATAACAGAAGATGGAACAGAAAATGGAAAATTATTAGGACTAGTAACAGATAAAGACTATAGAATATCAAGAGATGATATGGAAGCTCCAATAGATAATTTTATGACACCAATTGAAAAAATAGTATGGGCACCAGAAGGAACAACATTAGCAGAAGCAAATGATATAATTTGGGAAAATAAAAAAGAATGTTTACCAATATTAACAAAAGAAGGAAATTTAAGATATCTAGTATTTAGAAAAGACTATGAAGAAAGAAAACATAATCCAAATTCATTATTAGATGACAATAAAAGATATATAGTAGGGGCAGGAATTAACACAAGAGATTATGAACAAAGAATACCAGCATTAGTAGAAGCAGGTGTTGATATATTATGTATAGATTCATCAGATGGATTTTCTGTATGGCAAAAAAATACAATTCAGTTTGTTAGAGAAAAATATGGAGATAATGTAAAAATAGGAGCAGGAAACGTTGTAGATAAAGAAGGATTTAGATATCTTGCAGAAGCAGGAGCAGATTTCATTAAAGTTGGAGTTGGTGGAGGCTCTATATGTATAACTAGAGAAACAAAAGGAATTGGTAGAGGACAAGCAAGTGCTTTAATAGATGTAGTAGAAGCACGTGATGAATATTTTAAAGAAACAGGAATTTATATTCCAATATGCTCAGATGGGGGAATTGTTCATGACCATCATATTACAATAGCTTTAGCATTAGGGGCAGATTTTGTAATGATGGGACGTTATTTTGCTAGATTTGATGAAAGTCCAACAAGAGTTCTAAAAATAGATGGAACATATGTAAAAGAATATTGGGGAGAAGGTTCAAATAGAGCAAGAAATTGGCAAAGATATGATATGGGAGGAGATAAAAAACTTTCATTTGAAGAAGGAGTTGATTCTTATATTCCATATGCAGGTTCTTTAAAAGATAATTTACAATTAACAGTTGCTAAAATAAAATCTACAATGTGTAACTGTGGTGCGATAACAATACCAGAATTACATGAAAAAGCAAGATTAACATATGTATCAAGTGTTAGCATTACAGAAGGCGGAGCACATGATGTTATACTTAAGTAAATGAAAAAAATAGTTCTTATGGCAAATTATTTTGCCATAAGAGCTATTCTTTTTTCATTTTAGGTTTGGAGATTAAAGAAGCGATGTATCCAAAAAAGATAGCAGCAGCAATACCTCCTGCAGCAGCAGTAACACCACCAGTAAAAGCACCAAGAATACCAACTTCTTTTACAGCTTTAATAGCACCTTTTGCTAAATTATATCCAAAACCAGTAAGAGGAACTGTAGCACCTGCACCAGCAAAATCAACAATATATTGATATATTCCAAGAGCACCTAGAATAACACCTGTTGTAACAAAAATAACTAAAATTCTAGCAGGAGTAAGTTTTGTTTTGTCAATCAAAATTTGACCAATAACACAAATTAAACCACCTGTAACAAAACATTTTAAAATAGAAAACCAATCAATATTTTGTAACCAATCCATAAGACCACCTCCTAAAATTAAATCTCAATACTAACTGCATGTGCAATACCCGGAATAGACTCACCTTGTTGTGTAGAAGTTGAATTAGTTAATGCACCAGTAGCAATCAATAATAATCTTTTAATTTTTTTATCTTTCAATTGTTTAAAGAAATACCCAGAAAAAACTGTGGCACAACAACCACAACCACTTCCACCAGAGTGAGTATCTTGTTTTTCTCTATCAAAAATTAGTACCCCACAATCATTATAATTAGATTTTATATTATATCCTTGAGATTGAGCAAGTTCAATTAAAATTTCTTTTCCAACATGACCAAGATCTCCAGTAATAATTGCATCATAATAATTCGGACTGCGACCAGTATCTTTAAAATGACAAATTAAAGTATCTAAAGCAGCAGGAGCCATAGCAGCACCCATATTGTTAGCATCTTTTATTCCCATATCAACAATTTTTCCACTAGTAATATGAGTTATATATGGGCCTGAACCATTTTTTGATAAAACAGCACTACCTGCACCAGTAACAGTCCATTGTGATGTTTGAGGACGTTGATTTCCTAATTCAAGAGGAAATCTAAATTGTTTTTCAGCACTACAAAAATGACTAGAAGCAGCACATAAAACATTTTGAGAACAAGCTTCTATCATAATTGCACCTAAACTTAAGCCTTCTACAAAAGTAGAACATGCACCAAATATACCTAAAAATGGCATATTAAGTTCTCTTAATCCAAAACTTGAAGAAATACACTGATTTAATAAATCACCAGCAAAACAATATTCAATATCACTTACTGGAATTCCTGATTTTGCAATTACCATATTAACAGTTTCTTTTATAATTTTACTTTCTGATTTCTCCCATGTTTTTTCTCCCCAAAATTCATCTTCTAAGCATTGGTCAAAATATTTTGCAAGAGGGCCATTTGCCTCTTTTGGACCAACAATAGAAGCAACTTCTGTTATACATGGAGGATTATCAAATTTTATAGTTTGTTTTCCTAACTTTTTCATAGATTACCTACCTTTCAAATTTAATGTCTGTCCCAATTTTTCCTTTTGGGTAAAATGGGGACGGTTCTCTTTTTTCCTTTTTGGCAATTTAAGAACCGTCCCCAAATTTCCCTTTTGGAAAAAAGAGAACCGTCCCCAAATTTCCCTAAATGAATATAAAATAAATAAGTCCCACAATAATTGAAGCAGAAATACCAAAAACAAGAACAGGACCAGCAACAGTAAACATTTTTCCACCAACACCCATGACATATCCTTCTGATTTATATTCCATAGCAGGAGAAACAATCGAATTTGCAAAACCAGTTATAGGAATTAAAGAACCAGCACCTGCAAATTTTCCGATTTTATTGAAAATATTAAGTCCAGTAAGAAAAGCGCTAAGAGCAATTAAAGTTATGGAAACTATAGTTCCAGAAATTTCTACAGAAAATCCTTTAGATTTACATATACTCATTATAATTTGGCCGATAGAACAGATAAGACCTCCAACCCAAAAAGCATTAAAACAATTCTTCCATATAGGAGAATTTGGAGACTTTTGTTCCACATAATTCTGATACTCTTTTTTTGAATCTAATGGTTTCATAATTACCTCCTAAAGATTATATTACAAACAGTATTTCCCAGAAAATGAATAAATATACAAAAATATATTACAATTATATTACAAAAATATTACAAAAAATACAATTAGATTACATTTTAATCAAAAGTATTGACTTTTTGTCTAAAAAAGATAAAATAAAAGTAAGTGTAATTTATTTTTTAGAACGAGGGGGACAAAATGCCAAGTTATTTAGGATTGTATATAGAAGACAATTTAATTAAATACGCAAAAGTTTCAAAAGAAAAAGAAAATATAAAAATCGATTCTTTTGGTGTTAAGTTTTATTCTAATATATCTCAAGCAATTAAACAGATTGTTGAAGAAACTTATAGTTATAAAACCCCGATAAGTGTTAATTTATCAGAAGAGACTTATCAATATTTTAACATGTTCTCACTACTAAATAAAAAAGATTTGGAAAAAGCTATTAGATTAGAATTTGAAACATATTGTAACGAAAAAGGATATAATCCAAATTCATTAGAAACAAGATATGCAATAGTTAATAATGCTGATGATAAAGAAAAGTTAAAAGTAATAAATATAAGTGAGAATAAAATTGAACTAAATAAAATCCAGCAAAGATTAGATGGGTATCGTGTTGGGACAATTGCACCAGTATCAATGTCTATACCAAATCTAATCAATTTTCCACCTAAAGAAAATGCACTGATTGTTAATATAGAGGGCAAAACAACAATAACAACAGTTATAGATGGAAACGTATATGAAATTACAACATTAGATGAAGGAAGTAAAGAAATTCTTGAAAAAATAAATTTAAAAGAAAATTCTTATTCAAAAGCGTATGAGATATGTCAAAACACTACAATATATACAGCAGAGGTACAAGATTTTGTCGAAGAACAAAGCAGATATTTAGAAGATATAATGCCAACATTATACAATATAGTTGGACAAGTACAAAAGATTATAAATGAAAGTACAGATACAATAAATAAGGTATATATTACAGGAACACTTTCATGTGTAAATAATATAGATTTATATTTCCAAGAATATTTAGGAAAAGTAAAATGTGAAATATTAAAACCATATTTTGTACAAGGGCTTGTAAAAGAAGTTAATATAAAAGAATATGTTGAAGTAAATTCAGCTATATCATTAGCATTATCAGGGCTAGGAGAGGGAATAAAAGGAATTAATTTTAAAAAAGCTTCATTTAGTGAAGGATTATTTACAAAAGGTTCCAAAGAAAGTGGAAAACCAGTTAAAAAGTCTTCAGGCTCAAGTTTTAATTTTAATGATTTTGGAGATAGATTATCTAAACAAGAAATGGGGCTAGTAAGAGGGATAATATCACTAGTTATATTTATTGTAATTTTTAGTGGATTTTCAATTTTATTAACAGGTCAGATACAAGATAAAAAAGAAGAAGTAGATAGTGTAACAAATAAAATTAATGCACAGATATCAAGAGTTCAAAAAGATACTACTACATTAAATAATAAAACAACAGAATATAGTACATTAATTTCAGACCTTGAAGAAGTAAATAATAAAATAAGTGATATGAATGCAAGTAAAAATCTAATACCAAATTTATTAAATCAGATAATGCAGGTAATAGATGAAAGTGTACAACTTACATCAATAGAAAATACTACTGGAAAACATATTGTAATAGTGGCACAATCTCCAACCTATCCAGGATTAGGATATTTTAAAACAAGATTAAAAACAGAAAATATACTTCAAAATGTTGTTTCAGGAAGCAGTATGAAACAAGGTGGTATGATAATTGTTACGATAGAAGGTGATTTACCATGAGAAAGATTTTATTAGGATTATTAGTAATATTATTATTAGCACTTGCTGTATATACAGCAGTATATGGAATTGAATTAGGAGGATTAAAAATTAATAGTATTCCTGCAATTAAAGAGGAAAATGAAATTTTAGAATCAAAAATAGACAAAGCTTCAAAATTGCGAACTACACAATATCCTTCTGAAATTACAACATTAGAAGGGGCGTATAAAAAATTAGTTGCAGAAAAAGAAAATTATGAGCAAATATTAGCTTTAGGTGTAGACGAAAATGGTCAACCTATAAATAAAATACAAGAATACGAAATGGAAAAAATATGGGTAGCAATGGGAAATCATGCTAAAGCACAAGGTGTAGACTTAAAAATGGATGTAACACTAAATAATTCTGTTAGTAAAACATATGATTTAAAATTTACAGTTACAGGAGGATACATACAAATAGTTGATTTCTTATATGATGTTGAAAGAGACTCTACTTTAGTATTTAAAATTGAAAACTTTAAGCTTGTAGCAGGTGAAACAACAGATGTATTAGTAGGAACATTTACATGTAAAGATATAAAAATTAATATAACAGATGTAACAAGTTCAAATTCTACAAGTATAGGAAACAATACAGATTCTAGTACAGGTAATACAAACACTAACACAAATTCAAATACTAGTACAAATACAAACACAAATTCAAATTCAAACACTAATACAAATGCAAGAAATACAAATACCTCAAATACAAGTAATACAAATACACAATAGAAAGGAGTAATGAAAAGTATGGCAAAAGTAATAATTAGAGAAACAATAATATCACTTTTAGTATGTTTAGCGGTATTATTAATATTGAGTGTAGCATTATATAATTATATTCCAGCAAATAAAGTAGTGCCAGAAAGTGTAGAATATACTCCGAGTGCAGATATAAAAACACAATTAAATTCAGAAGTAGAAGACAATTCTTCAGAAATACTTATGACATATGAAATAACAGCATCAGACTTAGACAATTTTGAAAGAACAAATGAATATAATCCAGGAAAGGCAAATCCATTTTCTATAGTATCATCAGAACCTACTGAACCAGGAAATGGAGACAACACAGGAAATACAGGAGGTAGTGGAAACTCAAATGGAGGAACATCTAACAATGGTACAGGAGGTTCATTATTTGAAAATCCATCAAGTAAATAAGGTTATATTTAAATTTTAAATATATACAAAAGAAATTCAAAAGAAAAGGGGGGAAACTTTCTAAAAAATACTCAAGATAAATTCATAATTTATCTTACTAAAATTAAGTTATTAAAATTTTATATTTAAATAAAAATATTCTGTTAAAACAGAAGAAAAAGAAGGGAGATATTTTATTATGAAAAATCAAAAAGGTATAACACTAATCGCATTAGTTGTTACAATCGTAGTTTTATTAATCTTAGCAGGAACATCAATAGCAATGTTAACAGGTGAAAATGGTATTATAACAAATGCACAAAAGTCAACAGCTGCAAATACAGAAGGAGATGTAAGAACAGATATTGAAATGGCAGTTAATTCAGCCAAAACTATCGTTTTATCAAAATCAACTATAGATCCAGAATATGATTCAACATCAGCAACTTCTGAAGCAGAAATTGTAAAAAGAATAATTACAGACTTAGGACTTACAGCACCAGGAACAATAACAGATTCAACATTAATTGATGATGAAGATTGTTATACTGTAGAATTAGCATCTCATGTTATTACAATAACATATTCTGATTCACAATTCCAAAGTGGTAAAACAGTAGCAGGTGTAACTATGTCACCAATAACTGCTGAAATTACAATAAGTGCAAATGATGTTACATTTGAATATACATATAATGGCGGAGATAGACTAATGAAATAACTATAAAACTACAACAGGCATATACAATAAAGTATATGCCTGTAATAATATAAAACTAAACTAAAGAAGGGCAAGGAAATGAACATATTTTTATATGCAATAATATTTATAATTGGAACATTATTTGGGAGTTTTTACACATTAGCTGTATATAGAATTCCAAAAAATATAGATATAATAAAAAAACACTCATATTGTCCTAATTGTAATCATAAATTAGGATTTTTTGAACTGATTCCAGTATTAAGTTATATATTTTTAGGTGGTAAATGTAAAAATTGTAAACAAAAAATAAGAATAAGATATTTGATATTAGAGATATTAGGTGGAATAATATTTGTTGTATTAGCATTAGCTCTAAGAATCAATATAGAAAACTTAAATATACAATCTTTAATACTATTTACATTGACAACACTATATATAACAGCAGTAATATTAATATCAGGAATAGATAAAGAATATATAAAGATAAATAAATCAGTCCTTGCATATGGAATAATCATATCAATATTATATATGATATATCTATATACAATAGGAGAAACTAGTATATATAGATATGCTATATATCTAGCAATATATGTAATATTATTAACAATTGATACAATACTATTAAGAAATTATGCAAAAGATAGTTATATAATAAATTTATTAATGTATTTAAATGTGATATTTGTATTTACAGAAACAGAAATATTTATATTAACAATAATAATGGCAACAATTGCAATATTGATATATGCATTAATTAGAAAAATAAATCAAAAGAAAACAGGAAATAAAAAATTAAAGATTTCAGAAATACCATTTGGATTTTATATAGGGGCAAGTAATATTATAATACTTTTTATAAAAACATTTATAACTTATTACTTTGTATTTTAGAAAAGGAGACTAAAATGAAAATAAAAGATGAAAGAGGCTTTACAGGTGTAGATGTAGCAATAGCAACAGTAGTAATAATAGTATTTCTTGGATTAATAACAGGATTATTTTATAATTTGGCATCCACATCAGCAAGAGTAGAAAGGAAAACTAGAGCAACTAATTTAGCAATAGAAATAATAGAAGCATTAAAAGTAACTAATTTTAATGACTTAGTATCAACAGAAGAGAATCAAATGACAATAGAAGAATTAAATAATTTAGCATCTAAAGAAATAAGTATTCCAAATGGATATTCTTATAAAATATTAATTGAAGATTATCAAAATGGAGGAGTTGTAAAAACATTAAAAGTAGAAATAACATATAAACAAGGAAAAAATAATGAAAATGTAATGATTGAAACACTAGTAAAAAATATATAGCATGGAGGCAAATATGAAGTCAGAAAAAGGTGTAACACTAACATCTATAATGATATATGTAATTGCACTAACAGTTGTAGTTCTTCTTATAGGTAGAATAATAACTTACTTTTATAGAAATGTAAACAATGCCGAAGAAAATACAGCTGCTAATGCAGAATACTTAAAATTTAATAGTTATTTTACTGATGAAATAAATATAGAAGGAAATGAAGTAGAAACATGTGAAAGTAATTATATAATATTTTCGCAAACACAAAATCAATATACCTATCAAAATGGAAGCATATATAGAGGGAAAGTAAAAATAGCAAAAGATATAGAATTTTGTGAATTTTACTATAATGAAGATACGAAAGAAATATATGTCAATATGAAAATACAAGATAAATATTATAGTTCTACATTTACTGTAGCTAAATAAGATTGGAGGAATGAAAATGGATGTAAGAAAACGTCAACCAATAGGAATTGAACTAGTAAAAAGAGGAATAGTTACAGAAGCAGATATAGAAATGGCTTTACAGGAACAAAAAAGAGACTCAAGCAAAAAAATAGGAGAAATACTAAATGAATTAAATGTATGTGATTCAACAGTATTAATAGAAGCAATAGGAGAAATTATAGGAGTAAAAGGTATAATATTATCACCAGAAAAAATAAGAATAGATGTACTTAATTATATTTCATTAGAAATAGCAAGAAGAAATAAAGCAATACCTTTTGATATAGAAAATGGTAAGATAAAAGTATGTTTTGCAGATACTACAAATGCAAGAAATATAGATACAATTAGATTATTAATGTTAAATAAAGGGTTAGTAATAGAACCATATATAACATTTGGAAATCTAATAGAAGTAGCTCTAAGAAATCTAGGTGGAACAGCTGATAAAGATATGAGAAGACTTGGACAAGATGATAATATTACACAAATAGTAGATTCAGTAATAAGAACAGCTATGGAAAAAAGAGCAAGTGATATACATATAGAACCAGAAAAAGATGAAGTAAGAGTAAGATATAGAATAGATGGAGAATTATTTACAGCAACATCTTTACCAAAAGATAAACAACCACAAATAATAGGAAGATTGAAAGCAATATCAAATATGCATCAAGAAAAACAAGAATCACAAGATGGTAGAATATTGATGTATGACGATTATAACATACGTGTATCTTCACAGAAAAATGTATATGGAGAAAAATTTGTATTAAGATTATTAAAGAAAAATTCAAATATAAGAAATATATTTGAATTAGGATATCCTGGAACAGAAGCAGAATTAAATAAAAGTATAAATAAAAGAAATAGTATAACAGTAATAGCAGCACCAACAGGAGAAGGTAAAACAACAACATTATATAGTTTTATAGATTATTTAAATAGACCAGAAATAAATATAACAACAATAGAAGATCCGGTAGAAATTCGTATAGATGGGTTAAATCAAATAGAAGTTGATGTAAAGACAACATTTTCTGATGCATTAAGAACAGTATTAAGACAAGATCCAGATATAATACTAGTAGGAGAAATTCGTGATAAAGAAACAGCAGAAATAGCAATACAATCTGGACAAACAGGACATTATGTATTATCTACAATACATACAATTGATGCAGTAGAAGTAATAACAAGATTAAGAAAAATAGGATTACCAGATTATGATATAGCAAGTACATTAGCAACAAGTATATCACAAAGGTTAGTAAGAAAATTATGTCCAAAATGTAGAAGAGAAAGAGAATTTACACAAGAAGAAAAAAATATAATAGAAAAAATAGGAAAAAGGTATAATACAGAATTTGACTTAAAAGGCATAAAAACATATGAAGCAATCGGATGTGATTATTGTAATAATACAGGATATTATGACAGAATAGGAATATTTGAAATATTAGATATAGATGATGATATAAAAGAATTAATAATGAATGGAGCTTCAAGTATTGAAATAAAAAAACAAGCATTATTAGGAAAATATAAACCACTATGTGTAGATGGAATAAATAAAGTACTAGAAGGAATAACAAATCTAGATGAATTAAATAGAAAAATATTATTGTTTTAGTCATTTGAAGGAGGAAAAAATATGATTAATATAGACCAAGTCATAGAAAAAGCAATAGAAAAAGATGCATCAGATATACATTGGATATCAGGATTAAAACCAATGCTTAGAATTACAAGATCTTTAGTAGAATTAGAAGGTTCACAAGTACTAAAAGATGAAGACATGTATGATTTATATGATACAGTTATAAAAGGAAATGTAGATAAAGATCATGTATTTAATGAAACAAAAAAATTGGATACTTCATATGAGTATAATGGAATTCGTTTAAGGGTAAATATATCATATTCAGGTGGAGTGCCAGTATGTACAATGAGAATTATAAAAAATGAATTACCTAAATATGAAGACTTAGGAGTTCCTGATATAGTAAGAAGAATGACTTATCAGCCACAAGGATTAATATTAGTAACAGGAAAAACAAACTCTGGTAAATCAACAACATTAAATGCATTAGTAAATCATATAAATGAAACACAAAACAAAAAGATATTATCACTAGAAAGCCCAATAGAATATAAACATACATCACATAATTCGATAATAGTACAAAAAGAAGTAGGAGAAGGAATGGATTGTTTAACATATCATGATGGTGTAAAAAATGCATTAAGAGAAGACTGTGACATACTAGTAATAGGAGAGATTAGAGATAAAGTTACAATGGAAGCAGCAATAGAAATGGCAGAATCAGGACATTTAGTAATAGGAACATTACATACAAAATCATGTGCAGAAACAATAGACAGAATGATAAACTTCTATGATGTAAGAGACCAAATGCAAATAAAATATTTATTATCAGCATTATTAAAACTTGTAATATCACAAAGATTATTAGTTGGAACTTCAGGAAAGCTAGAATTAGTACCAGAAGTAATGGTAGTTGATAATGTAGTAGCAGGTGTTATGAGAAAAGAAAAAATAAGTGTATCAGAGATTGAAGATGCTATACAAAGTGGACAAGATAAAGGAAGTATAAGTTTAATAAATTCAATTGCAAAATTATTTGTAGAAAATAAAATAACACTTGAACAAGCAAAAATACAAGTAGAAGAAAAAAATATAGAGACATTAAATAGAACAATAATGCAATTACGTATAAAAATGGGAAATGAGCAAAAGAATTAAAAAACAGAATGAAAGGAGAAAAAAATGCCAGTATATGTTTATAGAGCAGTAACTGATAAGGGCTTGATTGTAAAAAATAAAGTAGAAGAAGCTAATAAACAGACACTAGTAAAAAAACTAAAAAATAATGGAATAACTCCAATAGAAGTAATTCAGGTTGCATATAAAGGACAAGTAAAAAAGAAGAAAAATATTACAAATATACAAGATGTATTAAAAAATGTAAATACAACACAAGTAAATACAAGACAGAATGTAAAGCAATTATCAGGAATAGAAAAAATTAATTTATATTTAGCAGCAACCGAGAAAGTAAAAGTTAGAGATATAATAATATTTACAGAAAATTTCTATTTACTAAAAAAGGCAAATTTCAATAATATTCATGCATTAAGTACAATCATACAAAGCACTGAAAATATTACACTAAAAGGAGTTTTAGAAGATATACTAGCAGGAGTTGAAGCCGGAGAATATATGTATACAACAATGGAATATTATGCTGATATATTTCCATATATATACATAAATATGATAAAAGTAGGAGAATTATCAGGTTCTTTAACAAATGCATTAGGCCAAGCAGTAACATATCTTGAAGATAATGATAAAATAACTAAAAGAATAAAAGGTATTATTATACCAAATGTTTTGCAATTTGTAATAATATTTATATTATTAATAGGAGGAACATTATTTGCAATACCACAAATTCAAAATCTATTTGATGAATTAGGTACAGAAACACAGTTACCAGCTATTACACTATGGTTCCAAGAATTTGTAAAATTGGCAATGAAATATTGGTATATACCTACATTAGTCATCATTGGAATAGTTGGAGGAATATTATTCTATATTAATACTCCAAAAGGAAAATATAATTTCCATTATTTTAAATATACAATGCCTATATTTGGAAAATTGATATTTTCACTAGATTTTTCAAGATTAATGAAAGCAATGCATTTAAATATGGAAAATGGTATGAGAATTCAAGATGCTCTTGAAGTAAGTAAAAATGTTGTAAATAATTATGTTATGCTATCAATAGTAGAAACTTCAATAAATAATATGCTTACAGGTTATTCATGGATTGACCCATTTGAAAAATCAGGATTATGCTCACCTATGACAACAGAGATGTTAAAAATAGGAATGCAGACAGATTTAACAGAAATGTTAGGAAAATTATTAGAATATATGGATATGGATATAGATAATTCAATTCAAAGAATTATGAAAGTAATGCCAGAGATTGCATACTCGATTGTTGGTATAGTATTGATATTCTTCGTATGTGTAGTATTAGTACCAGTAATTCAAGTATACATGGGAAGTTTCTTATTCGATGCATATCTAAATTAATAAAAGCAAAAAAGAAGGTATATGACTGCAAGAAAGTTATATACCTTTTTGCATAGTATTTTTAAAATATTTTATATATTACTATTCCATGGTCAAAACATATTCTGGGTCTTCGTCGGGGGTCTTGACCTTATTACATAGTAATATATAAAATCTTTTAAAATTAGGAGGGAAAAAATGAAAATAGGAATTGACTTAGGTGGAAGTCATATAGGAATTGGTGTAGTAGATGAAAAAGGAAATATCATATGTAAAGAAGAAAAATATATAGTAGAAAAAACTAATATAGAAAAACAGATAGAAGAATTTGTAATAGAAAAAGTAATGCAGATGCAATTAACAAATGAAGTAGATGAAATTGGAATGGCAGTACCTGGTACAATTTCTAATAATAAAATAATTAAAGCAGTAAATTTAGGAATAGAAAATTATGATATTGTGTCAAAACTTGAAGGTATTCTTAAATTACCAATGAGATTGAGAAATGATGCCAAATGTGCAGCACTTGCAGAACAAAAATATGGAGAATTGGCAGAATATAAAAATAGTATATTTTTATGTATAGGAACAGGAATTGGTGGAGCAGTAATATTTGATGGTAAACTCTTAGAAGCACAAAACGTTCCAGGATTTGAATTTAGCCATACAATAATACAAAAAAACGGAATAATGTGTAATTGTGGAAAAAGAGGTTGTTTTGAAACATATGCAAGTTTTAAAAGATTTAAAGAAAAAATTGCAAAAGAATTCAATTTAGGAACAATAGATGGAAATACAATAAAAAGTTTTTTAAAGGAAAACAGTGAAGAACCAAGATTAAAATATATAATCAATAATTATATAGAAGATTTAAGTATAGGAATTTCAAATATAATAAATATATTTGAACCAGAAGCAATATGTATAGGAGGAAGTTTTGCAGAATATGAAGATATATTAAAAGAGCCTCTAAAAAAAGCCTTATTAAGTGGAAACTTGCTATTTAATAAAAGAGATGATATAATAATTAAACATGCAAAATTTAAAAATGATGCAGGAATAATAGGAGCAACATTATAAAGAAGGGATATGAATGAAAAAAGTAAGTTTTTATACATTAGGGTGTAAAGTAAATCAATATGAAACAAATGCAATGATACAAAAATTTAAAGAAGCAGGATATGAAATAGTAGATATGAATAATGATATATCAGATATATGTGTAGTAAATACATGTACAGTAACAAATATATCTGATAGAAAATCAAGACATGAATTAAGAAAAGTAAAAGACAAAAATAAGAATGCTATAATTGTTGCAACAGGCTGTTATGCACAAGTATCAAAAGAAGAATTGGAAGAAATGCCAGAAATAGATATAGTATTAGGTAATACAGAAAAAAAAGATATAGTCAAATATGTGGAAGAATTCATAAACAATAAAGAAAAAATAGTAGAAATAGATGATATTGGAATGCAAAAAGAATTTTCTGAGATGGGTCAAATTACTTATACAGAAAAGACTAGAGCAGTTATAAAAATTCAAGATGGATGTAATCAATTTTGTTCATATTGTATAATTCCATATGCAAGAGGTAGAGTAAGAAGTAGACGACCTGAAGAGATAATAAAAGAAATCAAAAAAATCGCTCAAAAAGGAATTAAAGAGGTTGTAATAACAGGAATACATATTTCATCATATGGTAGAGATTTTAACAATGAAAATGGCTTAATAGAACTTTTGGAAAATTTAAATGATATAGATGGAATACAAAGAATAAGATTAGGTTCATTAGAGCCTAAAATTATAACAGAAGAATTTGTACAAAGATTGACAAAATTAGATAAGATGTGTCACCATTTTCATCTATCATTACAAAGTGGTTGTGATGAAACTTTAAAAAGAATGAATAGAAAATACACTACTCAAGAATTTAGAGAAATTGTTCAAAGATTACGTAAGTATTATGATGATGTGATTCTTACTACTGATGTAATCGTAGGATTTCCTGGAGAGACAGAAGAGGAATTTAATAAAACTTTTGAATTTTTAAAAGAAATTAAATTTTATAAAATGCATGTTTTTCCATATTCAAAGAGAAAAGGAACTAGAGCTGCAGAAATGAAAGAACAAGTTGATGGAAATATTAAAGAACAACGTAGTAAGATATTAATTGATTTATCTAATAAAAATCAAAAAGAATATAATGCAAGTCTAATGGGGAAAAAAGTTGAAGTTTTATTTGAAGATAGAGATGAAGAATATTATAAAGGTCATACTCAAAATTATATATTAGTGAAATATAAAACTAATGAAAATTTAGACAATATATTAAGAGAAGTTGAAGTTATTAATGCTGATATTGATTTTGTCCTAGCATAAATGTTACAATTGTAATATTATTGTAATATAAATTTAATATAAAAATTTCCAAAAATACTTGATAATTTTGGGAGATTATTATATAAATATGTTAGAAGAGAATTATTACTACAAAGGAGGAATTTATTATGGCAAATATAGAAGAAGTTCCAGGAGTATTTGGAGGAGTAAAAACAGAAGATGTTGGAGTAGTAAACGGAAATAATGAAAATGTTTCTAATGTTGCAAATGTTGGTGCAAATTTACCAGCAAAAGTAGGATTTTGGAACAAATTAAAATCAGTTCTATTCTATCCAATTAAAGTTGAACTTACACCATATCAACAAAAAATTGAAGATGAAATAAATGATTTCTTATATCAAGAAGTTACTTGGACTAAAGTTAAAGATTTCTTATTCCAAGAAGTTACTTTTGGAAAGAAAAAAGAAAATTTATAAAATGAAGGGCATAGATAATATGCTCTTTTTATTTAATTTACAATTTTATTAAAAATTTTTGATTTTTTTTGAAAAAACTATTGACAAAGATACAAAAATAGATTATACTTAGACTTGCGTTAAGTAATAAAGCTTAACACAAAATGAAATGCTCCCGTAGCTCAGTTGGTCAGAGCAACCGGCTCATAACCGGTGGGTCCTAGGTTCAAGTCCTAGCGGGAGCACCATTTTTTTATTATAGTTTTATAATAAAAAAATTTGGACAGGTGGCCGAGTGGCTAAAGGCGGCAGACTGTATGCTTTGCTGAACAAGCAGAAATTGCAGCCTATACAAGGAATTGTATAGTGAAAACTTGGCTAATTCGGGGAAGTCTTAACAGATAATGCTGATGATAATCCCGAGCTAGAAAGAAATTTCGAGTGTAGAGACTTTATACCAGGCATCTAAAAGAGATGAAGAGAAAGTCCAGACTACAAACATGTATATGGTAGTGAAAACTATAGTAGTAAGAAATCTGTTCTCATACGAGTACGATGGTTCGAATCCATCCCTGTCCACCACCCAAACTTAGAAGAATACTCTTCTAAGTTTATTTTTTTTATGGGGAGATGAAGAAATGATAGATTATACAAATAAACAAAAAGGAAACTGTGGATTAGGAATTGCAATAGCGTATTTTACTACAAATGGATATATAGTATCAATTCCACTTAATGATACCCAAGATTATGATTTATTAATAGATAAAGATAATAAAATAGAGAGTGTACAAGTAAAATATACATCTTGTAAAACTAAATATGGAAATTATCAAGTAGCATTAAAAAGTTGTGGAGGAACTAAAGGAAATACATATAAAACTGTTATAGATACAAATGTTGATTATTTATTTGTAGTAACAAAAGAAACTGATATGTATATGATACCAAAAGAAATAATATCTAATAGAAGTACATTAAATTTATGTGATAAATATAAAATATATAAAAAGTAAGCTACACTGCTTTGGCATGTAAATTGGTTTATTTTAAAATCTTATTCGTCAACCACTTAGTGGATTTTTATAATAAAAAACTGGTGCGCGTGTTTCCACGCACACCAGTTTTTGCAATCAAAATGCATCTTCTGAAGTTTCCTCATCACAAGTTATGATGGCACCAATAATAATATGTGATTTGCCATCTTTATCTGTAAAACGGCAATAATTAGTTCTAGCACCATATTCTAGTAATGATCCAGGAACATTCTCATAAGTTGTTATCTTTCCATTTGGATACCGAATTGTCACTGTAAACTTCATACAAAAACCTCCTTAGGTATAATATATAATATATTATAGCATAAAATCTGTATAAAATAAAGGGGAAGAGCTGTTTCCATGACGAAAACAGCTCTATTTTCTAATTAGAATAAAATTTTGCTATTGTCAGCTATAATTTTGCTGGCAAGACCTACATAGTCTGAAGGAGTCAAATTAAGAAGTGTAGACTTATCTTCATCAGAAAGCATATCAAGAGATTTGATAAAATCATGAATTGCCTCTTTAGAGATGTTTTTACCTCTGTTTCTCTGAGAAGAGGAATCAGACAAATCACGTTGCATACGAGAACGCGGCAACTTGTTGGATAATGCTGTAAAAATAGCATTAGACATGTCAATATTAGATTCGCTATTCTCGAATCTAATTGGATTGACTTTGTGTGGCATGGTGCTACTACCAACCTCTGTACTGACAACCAACTGTTTAAAGTACTCCATACTGATATACAGCCACATATCAACATCAAAATCCAAAAGGACATTGTTAAAGTGGCGAATACCATCTGCAATGTGACAGATGTAGTCATGACTTTCAATTTGAGTTGTAATAGGATTAAAATTCAATCCTAAATAATCTTGGATAAAAGTCTTTGAAAGTACCTGCCAATTGTCATTAGGAAATGCAACAGAAATTGCTGCATAGTTACCAGTTGCACCATTGAACTTAGCATAAATCTTAATAGATTTAATGTTTTCTAAAGATTTACGCATGCGGTATATATATACCATAAGTTCTTTTCCAACAGTAGTTGGTGTTGCAGGCTGACCATGAGTGTGTGCAAGCATAGGTGTGTGAGCATGAAAAACAGCAATTGTCGATAATTCATTAATCAGTTTTTCAGCTGCAGGAATCCATACAGCAAAAAGTGCACCTGAAATCATTGTTGCATAAGAAACATTTGAAATGTCCTCTGATGTGCAACCAATATGCACAAAACTAACAAGATTATCAAACCCCATTTCTTTAAGTTTTTCGGCAACAAACAGTTCCACCGCTTTTACATCATGATTAGTGTCTGCCTCGATTTCTTTAACTCTTACATAAGAGTCTCCAGAAAAATTCTCATAGATAGTCATAATCTCCGGAAGTCGTTTGATGTCAAAAGAATCCAAAATTTCAGAACCTTTGACATTCTTTAACAAGAAGCATAACCACAGTACTTCAACTCTTACTCTGTTTTTTACCAGAGCATATTCAGAGAAGTACGGAGAAAGATCCTTACTGATTTGAGAATACCGCCCATCTAATGGACAAAGTGCCAATCCCTCCTTTAATGTTGTTGTTGCGTCAATTTTGTTGTCTCTTGCCATTGATAATTTCCCCTTTCTAAAAGTTATTTAACTATTGCCTTTCCATGTTGATAAATCTTTAGAAATTTAATAGTTTGTTAATGAGACAGAAATATTATAACATAATTTACATAAATAGTAAATGAAAAAGGCAGTGAAATAAGAAATATTGACAAATCAAACAAAAATTGGTATAATAATTAACAGATTGCCAAGAGGGCAAAAAATGAGATTTTGTTAAAATGTATTAAAGAGATAAAAAAAGTTAATAATAAAAAGAGCGGAAAACGAAATAAAAAATAAAAAACATGAAAGAGCGGTGGTTCATGTTTATTTAACCTTACAAAAAATTATTACAATATTACATTTTACAAAAAGAAAGAGAGAGGAGAAAATATAAAATGACAGAGGAAAATAAAAATCAAGAAGAAGTAAAAAAAGAAAAAAGAACACAAAACAAAAGAAATCACAAAAAAGAAGGAGAAAATCAAGGAAGAAAAAGAAATCGTAAAAAAACAGAAGGAAGTATATTCAAAAAATCAAATGTAAAAATAATCCCATTAGGAGGATTACATGAAATAGGAAAAAACATAACAGTATTTGAATATGAAGATGAAATGATAGTAGTAGATTGTGGTATATCTTTCCCAGAAGATGACATGTTAGGAATAGATTTAGTAATACCTGACATAACATATATATTAAAAAATCAGGAAAAATTAAAAGGATTAGTAATAACACATGGACATGAAGATCATATAGGGGGAATACCATATTTCTTAAAGCAAGTAAATACACCAATATATGCAACAAGATTAGCAGCAGGATTAATAAGCAACAAACTAGAAGAACATAAAATTTTAAGAAGTACAGAAATGCATATAGTAACTCAAGGGGAAACAATACAACTAGGAAATAACTTTAAAATTGAATTTATAAGAAGTTCACATAGTATACCTGATTCAGTTATGCTAGCAATAACAACACCAGCAGGAACAATATTACACACAGGAGACTTCAAAGTAGATTATACACCAATAGATGGACAACTAATGGATTTTACAAGAATAGCAGAATTAGGAAAACAAGGAATAATGGCATTAATGTCAGATAGTACAAACTCTGAAAGAAAAGGTTCTACAATGTCAGAAAGTTCTGTAGGAGAAGTATTTGATAAACTATTTTTAAATTGTAAAAAAAGAATAGTAGTTGCAACATTTGCATCAAATGTACACAGAATTCAACAAATAGTAAATTCAGCAGTAAAATATGGAAGAAAAATAGCGGTATGTGGAAGAAGCATGATAAACATAATTGAAACATCAGTTGAACTAGGATATATAAAATGTCCAGAAAATATATTTATAGATATAGATATGATAGGAAGTTATACTGATGAACAATTAGTAATAATAACAACAGGAAGTCAAGGAGAACCAATGTCAGCATTAACAAGAATGGCTGCAGGAGACCATAGAAAAGTAAAAATAACACCAAATGACTTAATAATAATATCAGCAACACCAATACCAGGAAATGAAAAATATGTATCAAAAGTAATAGATGATTTAATGCAATTAGGAGCAGAAGTAGTATATAGTGCATTAGCTGATATACATGTATCAGGACATGCTTGTCAAGAAGACCAAAAATTAATATTAGCATTAGCAAAACCAAAATACTTTATACCAGTACATGGTGAATATAGACAATTAAGAGCACACAGTGAGACAGCTCAATCAATGGGAATAAATCCAGATAATATATTTATGCTAACAAATGGAAGAGTACTAGAAATGAATGAATATGAAGCTAAATTCACAACAACAGTACCAAGTGGAAAAGTATTAGTAGATGGTCTTGGAGTTGGAGATGTAGGAAACATTGTATTAAGAGACAGACAACATTTAGCACAAGATGGATTAATAATAATTGTATTAACAATGGATTCACAAACAGGGGAAGTAGTAGCAGGACCAGACGTAATATCAAGAGGTTTTGTATATGTTAGAGAATCAGAAAATCTAATGGATGATGTAAAAAGTGTTGTAAGACATGAAATATCACTTTGTGAAGAAAGAGGAGTTCGTGATTGGGCAACAATAAAATCAGCAGTAAAAGAAAACCTAAGAGATTACTTATTTATTAAAACAAAGAGAAATCCTATGATTATACCAATTATAATGGAAGTATAAAAAATAATAGAAGATAGAGAGGGATAAAATATGAATTATAAAGAGTTGGCTGATTTAATATTTCCAGATGCAAAGGAAATATCATATTATGAAGAAAAATATCCAGAGAGAAACTTACCAGAGGGAGCAATCGTATCAAGATTTGCTCCAAGTCCTACTGGATTTGTACATATAGGAGGCTTATATCAAGCATTAGTAGCAATAGAAGCTTCAAGAAAAACAGGAGGAGTATTTTTCTTAAGAATAGAAGATACAGATCAAAAAAGAGAAATAGAAAATGGAGTAACAGATATTGTAAACTCATTAAAAGATTTCGATATGGCACCAGATGAAGGAATGATATCAGATACAGAGGAAATAGGAAAATATGGACCATATAAACAATCATTAAGAAAAGAAATATATCAGGCATATGCAAAATATTTATTAGAACAAGGAAAAGCATATCCATGTTTCTGTACTCCAGAAGATGATGAAGAAAGAAGAGTAAAACAAGAAAATGCTAAAATAAGACCAGGATATTATGGAGTATGGGCAAAATGTAGAAATTTAACAGTAGAAGAAATGGCAGAAAAAATAAAAAATGGTGAAAACTATATAATTAGATTTAAATCACCAGGAAGAGAAGATAGAAAAATAAAACATAAAGATGTAATAAAAGGAAATGTAGATTTTCCAGAAAATGACCAAGATATAGTAATAATAAAAGCTGATGGATTGCCTACATATCATTTCGCACATGCTGTTGATGACCATTTGATGAGAACAACACATGTAATAAGAAGTGATGAATGGTTATCGTCTGTACCATTACATTTACAATTATTCCATGAATTAGGATTTAAGGCACCAAAATATGCACATATATCACCAATCATGAAAAATGATAATGGAAACAAACGTAAATTAAGTAAAAGAAAAGACCCAGAAGCGGCAGTATCATATTATAAAGAAGAAGGAATACCGGTAAATGCTGTAAAAGAATATTTATTAAATATAGCTAATTCAACATTTGAAAATTGGAGAAGAGCAAATCCAGATAAACCAATCGAAGAATTTGATTTTCAATTAAATAAAATGAGTGTAAGTGGAGCATTGTTTGATATGGTAAAATTACTTGATATAGGAAAAACAGTAATATCAAAAATGACAGCAGAAGAAGTTTATGAAAAATCTTTAGAATGGGCTCAAAAATATGATAAAGAATTAGTAGATATGTTAAAAGATAAAGAATATTCACTAAAAGTTCTTGGAATTGAAAGAGGAAATAAAAAACCTAGAAAAGATATTTCAAAATGGTCAGAAGTAAAACAAAATATAAAATATATGTATGATGACAATTTCGAAGAATATCCATATCAAGTAATTTCAGATAAAGAAAGTATAGAAAAAATATTAAATTTATATATAGAAAAATATTATGATGAAAATGATGACAAGCAAACATGGTTTGACAAAATTAAAGAACTTGCTGGAGAAATGGGATATGCAAAAGAAGTAAAAGAATTTAAAGCAAATCCAGACATGTATAAAGCACATGTCGGAGATGTAAGCACAGTTCTTAGAGTTGCTTTAACAGGAAGAACAAATACACCAGATATGTATGAAATTATGAAAGTTTTAGGAAAAGAAAATGTAATTAATAGATTTCAAAAAGCCATAAAAGAAATGGAGAAATAGTATGGATTATCAAATAGGTGATATAGTAAAAACAAAGAAAGCCCATCCTTGTGGAAGTAACTTATGGGAAATTACTAGAATTGGTGTTGATTTTAAATTAAAATGCCAAGGTTGTGGACATATTGTTGTTCTAGAAAGACCTAAGGCATTGAAAATAATTACAAAAAAAATTAGATAAAGCTTAGTGATAAATATATAAAATAAATGAAAACATTTTGTATATCTAAGGTTTGAGATAGAAATTATTAATTAAAAACGATGAGGGATGTTCAATTTCATATTGAAAGCGGCTCATCGTTTTTATTTATAATTTCTTCGAAAATCTTAGCTTATCCAAAATGTTGTAATGTTTTTTATATATTTATCTCTAAGCTTATATAATATGTTTTTCAATTATTTTCCAGACTTCGTCACTATAAACTTTTCTTTCAGAAGAAAATGGAAGAGTAGTTATATCTCCAATTGGGTTAAGTTGTTTTTGAATATTTTTAACATAATCATCTACCTTAGTTTTAGCAATTTTATCAGCCTTATTAGCTAAAATCATACAAGGCAGACCACTTCTAATAACATAATCATACATTAAAAAATCATTTGAAGTAGGGTCATGTCTAATATCAACTAAAAAGATAATTAAGCAAATTTCTTGTCTATTTTTTAAATAATATTCTATAAAATTTCCAACCTTAAGTTGTTCTTGTTTAGACATTTTACTATAACCATAACCAGGTAAGTCTACAAAATAAAATAAGTTGTCAATATTATAAAAATTAAGTTGACGAGTTTTGCCTGGTTCACTACTAGTTCTTGCTAATTTTTTTCTATTGAGCATTGTATTTATAAAACTTGATTTTCCAACATTAGATTTTCCAACTAAAACGATTTCTGGTAAACCATTTTTTGGATATTGATTTTCTCTAACTGCTGAAACTTCGAAAATAGGGTTTTTAACTATCATAAAATTCTCCTTTATATAAATTATGTTAATATTATACTATAAAAAAATAAAATTATCAATATTAAAGGAAAGCTATTTCTAATATTAAAATTAGAAAAGCTTTCCTTGTGTAACTTGTAAGTTTATTGATGGTAACAACTATAGTTGCAAAATTTTTAGATGTCTTCTCTTATGATAAGATCATCATTTGCTGGTCCAGTTCCTAAGAATTTCACCGGAATATGAGAGCTTTTCTCAATAATTCTGATGAACTTTTTGGCCAATTCGGGAAGTTGTTCATATGTTTTACATGATGAATCAATTTCCCATCCGCCAGATAAAACCTCATATATAGGAGTTGGTACTTCACCGGTAAGAGAGATATCATCAGGATAATAATCTATAACTTTACCCTGATAATTGTAGGATACACAAATTTTTATATATCCTAATTTCTTTCCGATTAATCCGATTGTATCAAGATGGTTGATACATAGATAATTTACTCCCAAAATGTGTTTGGCGGAGTTGCTAATACAACAATCGTACCAACCACAATCACGCGGGCGTTTGGTTGTAGTACCATATTCGTGACCTAATTCACGAATTGTATCTGCAACAGAACCAGACTGTTTGGTGGGGAATGGGCCATTTCCTACTCTGCTGTTATAAGCTTTATCAATTCCAATAACTTCAATTGAAGAATTGGGAGGTAAAGCTCCGCCACAAAGTGCACCAGATGTTGAACAATTGGAACTTGTACACATGGGGTAATCTCCATGGTCAATATCCAATCTGAATGCCTGAGCACCTTCTACAACAATTTTGTCATCATTATCAAGAGCATTGGCGATGATGGGATTAATATCTGTTATATACTGCCTTAATCTCTCACCATATTCATGATATTGATGTGCTAACATAGCTGGGTCAACTACACAGTCAGCCATGCCATTGTTAGCAAAATTCTGGTTGTGAAGAATTGTAGCTTCTTCGATTTTTTCACGAAGCTGAGTTTCTTCTAACAGCAGGTCATATATTCTGATTCCAATTCTGTTATCTTTATCAGAATATGTTGGACCTATTCCGCGTTTTGTAGTTCCAACGGGATGCTTCTTTAACTTTTCATGTAATTCATCCAAGTCCTTGTGATAAGGAAAAATTACATGAGCCCTTCCGCTGATTTTGAGTCTTTCGTCAAAATCAGGAATATTGTATTCTTTGAGCATCTGAATTTCATCAAGCAAAACTGCAGGATCAATTACTACACCAGGACCAATAATACAAGTAGTCTGTGGATAAGTAATTCCACCAGGTACTAAATGTAATGGTAATGTTTTACCATTATAGATTACTGTATGTCCGGCATTGTTTCCTCCTGTTGTCCGCAATACAAGTTGCGCATCTTTGGCATAATATGAAGCAACTTTTCCTTTTCCTTCGTCGCCCCATTTACAACCAACAATAGCTGTTATCATAAAATCTCCTTTCTTTTTTTATGTAATAGTTACTTAAAAAAACAAGTTACCATAAAAACTTACGCCGAAATTATAACACAAAAAAGGCTCAAAATCAATAAAAAGCCCTTAAAAAGGACTTTTATTATAGATTATTTTGTAGGGATTAACTTTTCTTTTCCACCCATATAAGGTCTTAAAACTTCTGGTACAGTAATACTTCCATCTTCATTATAATTATTTTCAATTACTGCAATTAATCCTCTAGGAGAAGCAACAACAGTATTATTTAAAGTATGTAAAAAGTAATTACCTTTTTCTCCTTTAACACGAATCCCTAAACGTCTTGCTTGAGCATCACCTAAGGTAGAACAACTACAAACTTCAAAATATTTTTTCTGTCTAGGACTCCAAGCTTCAATATCACAAGATTTAACCTTTAAATCTGCTAAATCTCCAGAACAACAATCTAATTGTCTAACTGGAACATTAAAGTTTCTAAATAATTTAATACTTAAATCTTTCATTTTATTATACCAATTCATAGAATCTTCTGGTTCACAAAGAACAATCATTTCTTGTTTTTCAAATTGATGAACACGATATAAACCTCTTTCTTCTAATCCATGAGAACCAATTTCTTTTCTAAAACATGGAGAATAAGAAGTCATACAAATTGGTAATTCATCTTTTTTTATAATTTGGTCTTTAAATTTTCCAATCATAGAATGTTCAGAAGTACCAATTAAGAATAAATCTTCTCCTTCAATTTTATACATCATTGCATCCATTTCTTCAAAACTCATTACACCTGTAACAACATCAGAACGAATCATAAATGGTGGGATACAATAAGTAAATCCATTATCAATCATATAATCTCTAGCATAAGCAAGCATTGCTTCATGTAATCTAGCAATATCACCAATTAAGTAATAGAATCCTACACCACTTGTCCTACCAGCGCTTTCTTTATCTAATCCATTGAATGTATTTAAAATATCAGCATGATATGGAATTTCATAATCTGGAACAACTGGTTCGCCATATCTTTTAACCTCAACATTTTCACTGTCATCTTTTCCAATAGGAACAAAAGGATCCATAATATTTGGGATCTTCATCATCCTTGATTTAATTTCTTCAGAATATTTTTCTTCTAATTCTTCGTTTTCTTCAAGAGCATCATTAATTTTTTGTACTTCTTGTCTGATTTTTTCCGCTTCTTCTTTTTTTCCTGCTTTCATAAGTTGTCCAACTTGCTCGCTTAGTTTTTTTCTATCAGCTCTAAGATTATCACCATTTAATTTTGCTTCTCTATTTTTTTTGTCTAACTCTAAAACTTCATCAACTAAAACTAGTTTGTGATCCTGAAATTTTTTTCTAATATTTTCTTTAACCAATTCAGGATTATCTCTAACTAACCTAATATCTATCATTTTGTCCTCCTTGATATTATTAAAATAATAATGATATTATATAATAAAAATCCGTAAATATCAATAAAATTTGAAGATTTTGTAATTTTTGCTATTTTTTATGGATAAAATTAAAATCGCTTGCATAAAATAATAACAAATTATATTAAAAGGAGAGCTATATGCAAGAAGAGTATTTGTTAGAAAAGATGTTAAAAGGAAAGACAGAAGAAGAAAAAAGAATAGAACTTATACAATCAATTATTGATACAAAAGAAAAATTGAAAGTTGCGAGATGTAATTTTGAATATGCAGAAGATGATTTAATTGATTACTATACTTATCAAATTAAAGCAAATCAAGCTAAATTAGATTATTTAATAAAAATTGCAAAAAGAAATGGCTTAGTGCTAAGTAAAGTAAATGAATTTAAATTTAGATTATTTAGTAAAAATAATATGGCAGTTTAGAATATTTGTCCAAATTAAAACATAAAAATAGTAGTAAAATTTACTACTATTTTTTTGAGGTGATAATATGAATATAAATATTCTAATATTTATATCTTGCATATGTTTATTTTTTATTATAGGAAAAATTTTTATTGTACCTATAAAATGGATTTTAAAATTAATTTTTAATTCTATTTTGGGTGGAATATTAATTTATATAATTAATATAATAGGTGCAACATGGGGATTTCATATAGGGTTAAATTTTTATACATCTATTTTAATTGGAATATTGGGAATACCTGGTGCAGTATTTTTAATTTTGATTAAATTATTAATATAAAAAGAAAGAGGGGCTAACAACCTAAGTTGTAGCCCCCTGAAACCGAAGGATTATGAATCAATCCTGTTAAACTCAAGAAGAGTTTGTATCTCTTGTGCAGCTCTGTCTGTAATAATGATATTTTCTAATTCATTATTACCAAGAGAAGCAAGAGATATGAATTTGTTTGTAAATTCAGAATCATACTTAAAAAAACGATTGATAAATTTTGCAGTGCTTACAGTTACTTCTTTAGTGAGGTGTGAAGCTCTCACTATAAAGTAATTGCATTTTTGGTCGACATCTACTGTGATTGTTACCCGCATAATAATCCTCCTTTAAAATTATAATAAATTTATTATACTCTAAAAAACGTTAAATGTCAAATTTAGGTTACGAAATTCAAGTTTTTAAACATTTCGGCTAAAATTTCCATTAGTATAATTTTTACCTTCTAATTTTTCTCCTGTTTTAACAACTCTAATAATATTATTAATTTCTGAAATATTTTCATCTAAAATATCTATTCTAACTGAATCTATATTAACTTCCTTATGAGGAATAGAAGTGATTTTGCTATTATAAATAGTAGTAACAGTTTCATAATTATCAGGAATAATCCTAAACAAAAATCCAAGTCTATCTTTTAAAAAATATTTATTAGATGAATTGCAAAGTTTTTTACATTCAGGATAACACTTATTAGATTTACCTAATAAACAATAATTTGAGTTCATAATAGGAGTATTTCCATAAACAATAAGTTCAGTATTATTTGCATAAATATTTTGTAAATCTAGTTTATTAAGTTCAGGAGAAAGTGTTACTGTATCAACATTTAATTCATTTATAGTCAAATCATTGTAAATATTAAAAGTATAATTACAGATAAATTTATACTTAGATGAATAGTTTTTTAGCAATTCAAAGTCTCCAATATTAGAAAGTACAAATCCTTTAATATCGTAATTTTTAACAATACTTTTAATATTTAAATTATTTCTTACAATAGTTGGCATATATATGTAAGTGTCAAAAATTTGTGTAATAGCACTTAGAATATTTGCATATTTTTTAGCTCTAAAATATTTTAAAGGAATATATATTCTATCAACATCATGTAAATTAGAATAATCAAAATTAGTATTTAAAACATTTAATAATAAACTAATTTTTTTATTATAATTAAAAGTAGTTTTAATAAATCTATTTTCTAAAAAGTCAGAAAGTTCAATACTATTTCTTTTAAAAGAAGAAATAAGTTTTTGTTGATATTCAGAAATAGCTTGTCTTCTTAACTCATTTAAAGAACTAATACTCTGGATAAATAATCCATCATCTAGAACAATTTCGAAATTTGATATTTCAAAAGGAGTATTAGTAGTTTTAGAAAACTGTTCTATCAATCTTTCTTTTGTAATAGGATTATTAATTGCATTTACAGGTATAATGTCAGAAATTATAGTTGTTTCTATGTTATTACCTAATAAACTAATTGATATTGGAGAATTGTGTTTTACTACTAATTTACAATTTAGAGGTATTTTTCGTAATTCCTTATCAAGAGTGTCAAGGGCAGAGGAGGTAAGTTTTTTGTCTGAAATTTTATATATTTTATCATTAACATAAATAGACCCTTTCATTCTACCAATTTTAATATTATCACCAGGATTTGCTTCTTTAATATTTTTGTCTTTAATCATAAGTTCAGAAATTGTATATAAAGAAGTTTCGTGTTTTTTATTTTCAATTGAAATAGTATCTCCAATATGTAAAGTAGATTCAGTTGTGAAAGAAATATGACCTTTATTATTATTAAAATTAGAAACTTTACCAAGTTCAATTCCCATATTATTAGGCTTTTCTTTATAAATTAGATTTCTGTTAGGAGTATTGCCTAAATGACCATTAGAAAAACCACCACGATTAAATACTTGTAATAAATCTTTTTTATCTTGTTCATCAATTATAAAAGATTGACCAGAAATAGCCAAATCTAAATATTTTCTATAAATTCTAGTAACAGTAGCAACATATTCAGGAGTTTTCATTCTACCTTCAATTTTCAAACAAGAAACACCAGCATTAACAAGTTGAGGTAAAAATTCTAATCCACATAAATCTCTAGGACTTAGTAAATAACCATTATCTATAACTTTTTGATTAGCTTGGTTATTTTCTATTAGTTGATAAGGCAATCTACAAGGCTGTGCACATTTTCCACGATTTCCAGAACGTCCACCTACCATGCTTGAAAATAAGCATTGACCAGAATAAGAAATACATAATGCACCATGTACAAAAACTTCAATTTCTATATCAGAATTTTTACATATTTCTTCTATTTCTTTAATACTTAATTCACGAGAAAGTACTACTCTTGAAAATCCAAGTTCTTGTAATTTGTGTACACCATTTAGGTTATGTACTGACATTTGAGTACTTCCATGTACATGTAAACCCGGAAAATTTTTAATTAAATAACGTGCAAGCCCTAAATCTTGAACAATAATTGCATCAATACCATATTCATAAGCTTTTTTGGCTAGATTTATTGCATCAGCCACTTCATTATTTTTTATTAATGTATTTAATGTCAAATTAGTTTTTACTCCACGGATTTTTGCATAATTTATCGCTTCTTCTAAAATATTATCATCAAAATTTGAAGCAAATGCTCTTGCACTAAATAAATTTGCTCCAAAATATACTGCATCAGCTCCATTTTGTACGGCAGCTTTTAAACATTCAAAATCACCGACTGGTGAAAGTAACTCAATCATATAATCTCCTTTCAGGGAAATTTGGGACCTGTCCCGTTTTTTCCCTTTTGGCAATTTTGGGACGGTTCTCTTTTTTCCTTTTGGGTAATTTGGGGACAGACCTTCAAAATTTGACAATATTATATCACATATTTGTATATATTCCAACAAAATGTTACAAATGATACAATTGTAACACAAATGTAATAAAAAAATTGACATCTAATGTTGACTTAAAAAGGTAAAAAATGATATACTAATGTCGAAGAAGCATGATAAAATTTGGAAGAAACAAAAGAGGTGTAAATATGGAGAAAAATATAAGAAAAATATTAGTAATTTTTGTACTAATTGTAGCATATATAATAATAAATCTTATCTGGAGTGGAAAAGTATTTGCGGTAAGTCAAACAACAACTACAGATATTAATTCAATTGATTCAAATCAATACCCACAAATAAAAGAAATATTACAACAATTAAAAAGCCAACATCCAAATTGGAATTTTAAGATATTGTATACTGACATAGAATGGTCAGAAGCAATAGCAAATGAATATGTTGGACATGGAAGTTCACCAAGAAATTTAGTACCAGCTAATAATGCTAAATATGATGGAGCATGGATATGTTCGGCTTGTGGTGGAAAAACATATGATAGTGGAAATTGGCATTGCGCATCAGAGGCAGCAATTGCATATATGATGGACCCAAGGAATTCTGCAAATTATTCAGACATATTTCAATTTATGGAATTAACATATTATGATTGTGATATTAATACAATAAGAACAATGGTAGCAAATACATTTTTAAACAATGAATCATATATAAATGCAATAATATCAGCAGGACAAAAATATAATGTAAATCCATATTACATAGTAGCAAGAATAATACAAGAACAAGGAAGTGGAGGTTCAACTTTATCATCTGGAGCAGGATATAATGGACAATATGTTGGATATTATAATGTATTTAATATAGGAGCAAGTGGAAGTGGAAAAGAAGCAGTCATACTAAATGGATTAAAAAAAGCTGAAGCAAATGGATGGAATACATTAGAAAAGTCAATAGATGGAGGAGTTTCAATAATTGCTTCAAGTTATATAACAAAAGGTCAAAATACATTATATTTTCAAAAATTTGATGTAGAAAATTCAGATGGAAATTTATATTGGCATCAATATATGACAAATATTTTAGCTGCACAATCAGAAGGTTCAACATTAAGAAAAACTTTTGAAGAAGTAGGATCAGTAGATGCGGGATATACATTTATAATACCTTTATTTAAAAATATGCCTTCTAGTGCAAGCCCAAGACCTTCAACAACATTAGACACAGAATATCCAACAAATACAGAGTTAGTAAAAGTAAATGTTACAAATTCATTAAGATTAAGAAATGCACCAAATGGACCATCAACAGTTGGCTGGGTATATAAAGATGAAATTATAACTAGATTATCTAAAGGTACAGAAAAAATTGGTGGTACATATTGGGATTTAGTAATGAAATCAGATGGAACAAGAGGATATGCAGCTAGAGAAACATATGATTATGAAAGTACATATAAGTTGTATTTAGTTCCAGTTGAACAAGAACAACCAGAAACACCAACAGAACCAGAAGTTCCAATGACACCAGAAGAAAAAATAGAAATAGATAACACAACTAATGAAGCTAAAGCAGTTCCTAGTACAACAGTAGAAGAAGTTAAAAAAGTAATGGGAGAAAGTGTAGTAGTAAAAAATGCAAATGGAGAAGTTTTAAGTGCTGATGCTAAAATTGGTACAGGTTGTGTGATTAATGACACAATTGTAGTTTCTGTTTTAGGAGATGTGAATGGAGACGGAAATATAACTGCAGGTGATTATGTAAATATAAAAAATGATATTATGGGAACAACCGATATAACTGGTATTTATAGAACAGGTGCAGATGTAAATCAAGACGGAAATATAACTGCGGGAGATTATGTTACCGTAAAAAATTATATAATGGGAACAAGTACAATAGAAATATAAAGGAGAATTGCTAATGAAATTAAATAAGACAAAATTTATATTAATGTGCATAATATTAATGTTATTAAATATAATGATTTTCTCTACAAATATAGAAGCAGCATCTTTTTCAGTATCAGTCTCTAAAAGCTCTGTAACAGTTGGAGAAACATTTAATATTGTAGTGAATGGAACAGGATTAATTGGACAATATAGTATAACAAGTAGTTCTAATATAGATGCAGGCGAAAATTTAATTTGGATTGAAAATACAAGTGCTACAGTTACTTGTACAGCAAAAGGTGAAGGAAATGCAACAATAACAGTAACTCCAACAACTGTTGCTGATACTACGGGACAAGATTTAAACATAGGACCTCAATCAGTAAGTGTAAGTGTAAATACAAGTACTACTGATAATACAGGTGGAACAACACCACCATCAACATCGACTAAATCATCAGAAGCAAGACTAAAAAATTTAGGATTTAATCCAGAAGATTTTGAAGGATTTAGAAGAGATACAACTGAATATAATTTAGAAGTTTCAAATAGTACAAGTAGAATAACAGTATATGCTTATCCAGTAGATTCAAATGCTACAGTTACAGGAACAGGTACAGTAAATCTTAAAGAAGGCTCAAATACTGTAAAAGTAACAGTAACAGCAGAAGATGGAGTTACTAAAAAAACATATACGATGAATATAACAAGACTAACAGCAGAAGAAGATAACCCAGAAAATGAAACAGAAGCAAGGTTAAAAAACTTAGGAATAAGACCAACAGAATATGATTTCTCAGGATTTAAGAGAGATAACACATCATATACTGTAGAAGTACCAAATGAGTTAACAGAAGTAGAAGTATATGCAGAAGCGGTAAATCCAGATGCAAAAATCACAGGAACAGGAAAAGTGACATTACAAGAAGGAGAAAATACAGTAAATGTAGAAGTAACTGCACCAGATGGTACAACGAAGAAAACTTATACATTAGTAATAACCCGAATAGCTTCAACGGCAACTGAAGAACCAGAAGAACCAACAGATGATGAAGAAAAAGTTTTTGGATTATCACAATTACTAGTAAAAGGACAGAATTTAAGTCCAAAATTTAGTGAAGATGTATATGAGTATACAATAGGATTAACAGAAGATTTAAGTTCATTAGATATAGAGGCATTAGCAAGTGATGAAAATGCAACAATAGAAATCGCAGGAAATGAAAACTTACAAAATGGGGAAAATATAATAACAATACTCGTAAGTAATGCAGAAACAGGAGAAAATGCGACATATCAAATTATAGTAAATAAAAATGTACAAGATGAAGCAGTAGTCGGAAAGGTTGAGTGGTTAAAACCATCAACTTGGGGATTAAGAGAAAAAATAATAGTAGGAGTAATAATAGTTCTAGTAATAATTATAATAGTCGCAATTGTGATAAAAGTTAGATTGTCAAGAAGAGATGATGATGATATGGATTTGCCAGGAGGAGAAGAGCTAGATAGAGCATTATCAGAACATCAAGAAATTGAAGATGAAGTTTCTGAAGCAGAAAAAGATATTTCTGAAACAGAAGAAAATGTTAAATCAGATGCAGAGATTGCACAAGAATATTTTGAATCATATTCAAAAAGAAGAGGAAAACATTTTTAAAAATAAATTATAAAGAGATTACTTTTAGTAGTCTCTTTTTATAATGTTATTTACAATAATTTTGTGATAATCATTGCAATAATTGCAATTGAATTCCAAGCAGAATGTAAAAATATATTACTTGCTATATTTTTTGTTTTTGCATAATTCAATGAAAATGCGAATCCTAATATAGAATAAGGTATTATAAATAGTATTTGTGATAAATTTTCAGATTGCATTATATGAAGTCCTCCAAAAATTAGTGAACTCAATATAATAAATAAAATGTCATTTTTAATAAATTTTTTCATAAAACCTCTAAACATTAATTCTTCTGTTAAAGGAGCTATAATTATTGCTAAAAATGCGGAAATATATATAGGCCACTGTGATATAATTTCTTGATTTGTAGATATATTTCCTACAAAAGAAACTAATGCTAAACTAGAGATAGCATATACAATAAAAATAATTCCAAATCTAGGTAACATATTTGAAATATATATTTTAAAATTATTTTTAAAAGCTACAAAATCTCTTTTTAGTTCTTTTAACATAGGAATTACTAAACTACAAATTTGTATTATATATAATAATGAAACAGTTATTATTGCTGAAACTTTTGTATTAGGTATTGGTAATAGGTCAGTTGCAGGGGTGTAACAAATTATAAATAGAAAAACAAATATAATAAAATATAATAATTTGCTGTGTTCATTTATTTCTTCTAAAACTGGTAAGTCTTTCTTTTCTTTTTTTACATCTTCTATATCTTTTGTTTTCATTGATAATAATACAATATTAATTACTCCTGAAATTATATTAAATAAATTTCCAAAAAATAGTTGAATTATATTTAATGTTATTATTGCTTTTTTGTGTCTTAAAATATCCTTAATTATAAATAATATAGAAATTAAATTTACTACTCCACATATAGTTAAAAACAATGCTTGTGAATTATTTGTAATTAATGAATTTTCAGAACTTTCTAAATTAACAATTCCTGTATAAAGACATATAGCATATGATAAATCTATTAATAATACTATAATTGTTAATAATAATATTAGAGTTTTCTTAGTTTTTAATTTCATATTTTTCTCCTTCCTTATTTTTGTATTATACTATGAATATATGTACTTTTCAAGATAAAATATGTAAGAATTTATATAGTAAATTTGGTTAAATACTTGAAATTTTTTTAGGAATTTTGTATTATATATTTATGCCACTATAGCTCAGTTGGTAGAGCAATGGATTCGTAACCCATAGGCCAGCAGTTCGATTCTGCTTAGTGGCTCCATTAAGTAAAATCGTCGCACCAGACGAAAGTATTGATAAATCAACTGTAAAAGGTTGATTTTTTTGTCGC
>CALXJU010000003.1 GCA_944388705.1 uncultured Clostridia bacterium | reverse complement strand
ACTTTTCAATGTGCTTTTTTACAAATTTTAGATAATATTTTCATAATCTATTTTTTCATAAATTACTTTACACTATCAAAAAACACTCTTTACAATAATATTTATTGTTAGATTTATATAGTGTTGTATTTGCTTTTTTGCATTTATCACAACATATTCTTGGTCTATAATTTTCTTCTGCTTTCTTTCTCTTTTCTTGTTGGTTTTTACTATTTTCTTTTGGCATAAAGTTTTTATGTTTTGCTACTGCACTCATTCTCATTTTTTAAATCCTCCATTCTATAAATAGTTTTTCTTAAACTCTTGCATAAATAAATCGTGTCCATATTTTTCTTCAAATTTCTTTTGTGCTTCTCTTTGGTATTTCTGTCTTAATTCTTTGTTTAAATCGTATTCTATATGGCATTGTCTGCAAATAGGTATAACTAGTCCATATTTCATGCTCATTTGCCTGTTACTGCCTTCAAATATTTCATTTAAATCGTCTTTTTTCTTTTTTTTACATACATAGCAAACCTTTAAATTATCTGTTATTATGCTAAATCTTTTTGCTTCTATTTTTTTTAATTTATTAGATTTCTTTTTTAACTCTTTTATTGGTTTAAATTCTTTATATTTACAATTACTGCAATCTTTAAACTCAATTTCTTTACCTCTTTTAGTACAATAAAGATATTTTTCGTAATTCCTTGTCCTTATTCTAAAATTAATACATTTCATTTTCTCTTTTCCCTTGATTTTCTAATGTTTTTGTGGTAAAATTAATTAGAAAATCATATATTTATGTATTTTTTATTTAAAGTTATCTATGGTAGTTGGTCGCTAGAATGGATAACTTTTTCTATTTGTTTTATTTTTTCTGTACCATTTTTATCTAAATATAATATTAAATTTATTTGTATTATTTTATCTGTTAAGCATTTATTTAATTTAGAACATTCTTCTGTTAGTTTAAATTGTTCTTCTATTAAATTTCTTTTTGTTTCTTCTACTTTAATTGCATTGTATATAGCAACAAATAAAAGCATTAATACAATTATGTACATTAATATTAATAAGTCCTGCATTTTTGTCTCCTTTCTTGTAAAATTTTGTAAATTGTCATATAATTACCTCGAAAGCGAGGTGATTAATTTGAATTATTCTGAAATCGTTTCAAACATAGTTATTGCTATGATTAACTCAAAAATGTTAACATCTACAGAAAATGTTACAGAAGCATATAAGAAAATATATGATGCTGTAATAAATCCTGATGTTTAGCAAAATCTTTTTAATGTGTTAGCTATCTCACACATAGCTAATGCATTTTTTATAATTCTTTCTTCTGAATCAACCTTATTTTCTGTACTTGTATTTATTTCTTTTTCTAATAAATCATTTCTTCTATTTAGTCTTTTTAATTCATCTAATAAAAGCTTTTTTTCTTCCATTTTCTTTCCCTCCTTTCTAATTTTTTATTAAATATATAAAACTTAATACTCCTACTATATAAGCTATATTTGTTAATATGTGCATAAAAGTATTAACGTTAATAACACTTGCTAGAAATTCTACTAGCCATATCATTCCAAATAAGAATGCTAGTCCTATAATTGTAAATATTATTTCTAATAATAATGTTTTCATTTTATCCTCCCACTAAAATTTTTGTTAATAAATTTATTTTTGTTTCCGCCTCTATTCTTCTTTGTTTTTCTTCTTCATATATTTCTTTTGGAACAGAATCATCGTCAACTGCTATTTTGTAATATCCTCCTTCTGTCATATAGTGTTTTAATTGTCCTGTCTTACAAAGTCTTTTTACTTCTTCTGAACCTATTCCACTTCTTCTACTATATTCTTCAGCAGAAACATATTTAGGTATTGGCATATTCTCATCTCCTTTCTATTTGTACCGTGTCGCTTTGTTTTGTATCTTTTTGAGATACTTCTAGATTAAAAAAAATTTCATCTACTTCCTCAGCAGTTAAATTATATCTCTTTTTTATTTTTAAAATTTCTCCCTGAGTAAACTCTGCTCCATTTGTATTGTTTATTTTTGCCGAAGTTGTTTGATATGATAAGCCTAAAAATTGTCCTAATGTTGAATTATTGTCTCCATGCAGAACCATCTTAGATCTCAATAAAACAGTATTCATAAATACACCTCTTTTCTTTTTTGTATCTTTTTAAGATACAAGTATAGTATATCATTTTTTTATTCTTGTCAATATATTTTTGAAAAAAAATTAAATTTTTAAGATACTTTATCGTAAAAACCTTGCAATATCTGTATTAATATGATAAAATTAAGATACTTTGAGGAGGTTAATCTTATGAATATGGGAGATAGAATAAAACAACTTCGATTGGAAAAAGGCCTTACC
Source organism: uncultured Clostridia bacterium (assembly GCA_944388705.1). Classification (GTDB taxonomy): domain Bacteria; phylum Bacillota; class Clostridia; order TANB77; family CAG-508; genus CAG-269. The sequence continues at coordinate 65,314 of CALXJU010000003.1, read as the reverse complement.
CAAGAAGAATTAGGTAAATATATTGGTGTGAAAAAAGCAGCTATTATGAAATATGAAAAAGGTAATGTTAAAAATATGAAACGTTCATCAATTGAAATACTATCTAATTTATTTGGTGTAACTCCATCTTATCTAATGTGTTTAGACGAACCTAAAACTGATAAATTTGGTAATCCTGTTGTATCTATTCCTATTCTTGGTACGGTTAAGGCTGGATATAATTATCTGGCTCAAGAAAATTGGATAGGAACAGTTGATGTTGAAACTTCTTTAGTTGGAGATGGAAAAGATTTTATTGCTTTAAAAGTACATGGCGATAGTATGTCCCCTGTTCTTGTTGAAGATGATATTGTTATAATAAAGAAACAAGAAGATTTCGAAAATGGAGATATAGTAGTTGCAATCATAAATGGTGATGAAGCAACAATTAAGAAAGGGAAAAAAAGTGAAGTTGGAATATTATTACAACCATTGAATAGTAGCTATGAACCACTTATATTTACTTACGATGAAATGAAAACTATACCTGTTACTATTGTTGGTGTAGTAAAACAATTAAAGAGGGAGTTTTAAATGAAAATAATAAAATTAATAAGTCAAATTTTATATGTAATAATTATTTTTTATATATTGATTTTTGGTGTTACAGGGATTAGTAGTTTGTTAATGTCAATAGGGATTTCTGGTTCATTTAACGGATTATTTACATTTATTATAGTAATATATGGACTTGGAATGTTTTACTATGATATTGATAATGCCTATAACAATAAAGAGATAAAATAAAAGAGAAATATGTTACAACGTTTGCGACACGGTACATATTTCTCATTCATAAACACTATTGAAAGTGATTGTATTTTTATTATACAAGAATTTGCTTTCATTTTCAATAGTTTATTAAAAATAAATTATTAAAAAATGGAGGTATTTTTTATGGCCATAGAATATAATTGTGAAATAAATGGTAAAAAATATTATCGAATTACAAAAACAATAGGACATATGGCAGATGGTAAACCTATTAGAAAACCATTTTATGGAAATGGCAAAAAGGATGCAATAAAAAAAGCTGATGATTATATAAATAAATTAAATAGTGGAATGTCTTTAGATTTTGAAACAGTTACAATTGATATGCTTATTCATAAATGGTTATTTCAGGTAAAAATTAATGAAGTAAAACCATCTTCTTTTCTATCGTATGAAGGAGTTTACAGAAACTATATTAAAAATTCTGATATAGCATATTTAAAAGTTTATAATACAAAATCTTTACATATTCAAGAATATTATAATAAGTTAGGAAAAAATAAAACTTATTCACAAATACAAAAATTAAATAAACTATTGAAACAATTTTTCTCTTATGCAGAACGTGAAGGATTTATATTAAAAAATCCTTGTAACAATATAACAATTCCGAATAAAAAAATTAATAATATAAAATCAGATATTGAATATTTTAACGAAAAAGAAATAAAACAATTAAAAAAGGCATTCAAAGGACACAAATTTGAAAATTTAATACTGTTTGCTTTAGGAACTGGATTAAGACAGGGAGAAATTTTAGCCTTAAAATGGAAAAATGTACATTTAGACAAAAAATATTTGGAAGTAAAAGAAAGTGTGAAGAAAATTTATGTTTTTGACAGTAATGAAAATAAAACTTTACAAACAATATATTCTACTCCTAAAACAAAAAATTCAATACGCAAAGTTGATTTGCCTGACAAACTAATATCTATATTGTCTAATATGAAAAAAGAATCTGAATTTGTTTTTAGCGAAAATGGACAACCTATTTCTTCCAAAACCTTATTTGGAAATTGGAAAAAGGCTTTAAATAGTAACAATATTAAATACAGAAAATTTCACGCGTTAAGACATACCTATGCAACTATGCTTTTAACTAAAGGTATAGATTTAAAAACCGTACAAGATTTAATGGGCCATTCTGATATAACCATAACACAAATATATTTACATGTTTTGCCTAAAACAAAAACAGAAGCTGTAAATAAATTAAATAAGCTTTTATAAAAACTAAAGTGTTAAAAGTGTGTTAAATATAAAAATAGAATATCAATCTTTTTCTCTGGAAGTATTGATACTCTAATATTATACAGATATGGTGACCCGTACGGGAATCGAACCCATGATTCCACCTTGAGAGGGTGGCGTCTTAGCCGCTTGACCAACGGGCCTTTTTTTTACCATATTTATATATCATACTTTTTTGGTTTCGTCAATTCTTTTTTTATTTATTTTTTATTTTTTTATCATGTTATTTTTATTATTTTGGCTGTAATATTTTCTGCTGTATTTTCCATTACTACTTTTATCACACTTCCTGTATTATTTTTAAATTTAAAATCATAACTTCCATATGCAACTGCTGCATCTTGTCCATCTTTTATATATGGCACATGTCCACTATGTTGATGCCTTTCTACTACCTCTAATTCTGGAATTTTTGCAACTGCATTATATAATGTTGTACTTACTTGACAGTTTCCTCCTCCTAATCCTTGTTTCTTTTCTCCGTCTACATATATATCAGCTTCTTGATATCCTTTTGAACTTGTTGATTTTCCTACTGTATCACAAAATGAGAAAACTTCATTTGGTTGTATTTCCTTTCCTGATATTGCTTTACAAGTTATTGTTATATTATTTTGCCTTTCTGAATCTTTGTTATATATTTTTGTTGAAAATGCTGATATTTCTGTTTCTACTTTAGGCTTTGACTCTTCTGTTTGTTTTGGTGTTTCGGGTTGTTTTGTTTTTGTTGAATTCGTGTCAGTATTTGTGTTAGTATTTGTGTTCGAATTTGTATCTGTATTTGTATTACTTGTATTTATATTTGTACTACTTTTTTCTGCTTGATAATTGTTCTGTTGTGGCTCATTGTCATTTTTATTAGAAAAATACCACCAACACCCTATTCCAATAGCTGATAAAATAATTATTATTGTTATTATAACTTTTTTCATTTTGACCTCTTTCTTTTTAAATATTTTTATTTAAAAAACATATTTTTAATTATTTTAACCCAAAAATGCAAATAATATTGACAAAATTCAAAAATATAGTATAATTAATAGTGTATTAATTTTTTAAAGGAGATTATTATGTTAGCTAAATATTGGAAAAAAATCGGTTTATTTATTTTAATTATTGCATGCATTTTTAATATAATGAGTAAATTAGTTAATAAAAAATCTTTAAAAGATGAATTAGAAGCTTCTGCAACTTATGTAGAACAACAAAAAGATTCAGAAAATTTAGATAAATAACTTGAAAATTTTAAAAAAATATGGTAATATAATATATGGCAAAAATTACTTTATTAAGAAAGAGGTGAATTGCAAATGAAAGAAGGAATACATCCAACATATAACCAAACAACAATCACATGTGCATGTGGAAATGTTTTAGAAGTTGGTTCAACAAAAAAAGATTTAAAAGTAGATGTTTGCTCAAAATGTCATCCATATTGGACAGGTAACTTAAGACTTGATACTAAAGGTGGTAGAGCAGATAAATTTAAAAAGAAATATGGTCTTGCATAAAAAAATGGCTTTTATCAAGCCACTTTTTTTATTTTTACATTATTTTCATAAGAATTCTTTTTGTAAAAAAATTTTACCATAAGGATTAATCCCTATGGTAATTGTTCTATTAAAGTTATTCCCCAACCATAATCATGGTAATCTGTATAAAATTTTTCTTCACTAATCTTTTTATATTTTGTTTCATCTCCAAACATATCATCAGCTGCTGAACCCCAAGCATTATCTATAACCCAAATTCTCTTAGATGATATCTTATCTTTAAAATCTTCTGTTACGACTGTTTCGTAATTTGGTCCAAATGCTTTATAAGCTTCTTGTACTCCCCAATCATCTCCATTATAGAAGTATACTTGACTTTCTAGGCAATGATTTGCTGCAACTGAACCTACTCCGCAATCACTATATACTACTGTATCTTCTGGTTTGATATTTTCTTCTATATATTTTAGAACTTCTTCATTTGAACTACTATAATTATCTATTACCATCCAAGAATTATAGAATACTCCTAGTATTGCTATAACTGATAATATTGATACAACTGCTACTTTGCTTTTTTCTTTTGATAATATAAAGCTTATTGCAAATATGTATAATCCTGTTAATATAAATAAGTATCTATAATATAAAATTGATTGTCTTAATATTATTGTAATTACTAATGCTGCAACTATTACTGCAAAATACATTATTACTGCCCATTTAAATGGTTTTAAATCTTGTTTTTCTTTATGGAATTTATATGTTTTATAAATTATATATCCATATAACTCAAATGCTAGTACTGTTGGTACTAATAATTCTGAGACTTCTGTTGTTCTTATATATCCTGATAATTGTGAACTTGTTAATTCCATTAAAGTTTTTGGAAAATCAAATCCTATCCAAAATCCTGCTGATACATGACTAATTTGTGTTGAAAGATATACTAACCATGGTAAATATGCAATTGCTTGTACTACTCCAAATGATATTATAAATATTAAACCTTTTTTTCTTTTGTTTCTTATTAAATGTATTAATAATACTACATTTATTAGTCCTGCTGCCATTAATCCATAATAGTGTAAAAATATACTTGCTATACTTGATATTCCAAATATTATCCAATTTTTTGTATTATCTTCTTTTGCAAGTCTCCATGCATATATTGCAAGTAATGTTACTGTTAACATTGCCCAGCCATACATTCTTATTTCTATTGCATATGTTGCCATTTCTGGTAAAAATATTGCTAAAAATGTAAATATAAATCCAACTTTTTCTCCAAAATCTTTTCTTATATGTGTATATCCTAATATTATTACTATTGCTATTGGTACTACTGATGCTAATCTATACGCTACTATTGAACCTCCTGTTATTAGATATATTATATGTAATATCCAATAATATAATACTGGATGTACATCATGTCCCCCTATTGTCCATATGTCTGCAAAACTTTGTCTTGCCATTCCTACTGAATACGCTTCATCAAACCATAGATTTCTATGGAATGCCCCTAGTCCTACAAATATTATTCCAAATATTATTAGTGCAATATGCCATTGTTTTAATGTTATTTTTTTGATTTTTTCTTTTAATTTTTCCATTTGTTTTCCCTTCCTTTTTATTTTAACAGTCTCATTTTACTATATTATTTTATTTTTTTCAATATTTTTATATTATTTTTAATAATGAATTTTTAGGTTGAGTTTCCTAATTTTTTGATTTTAAAAAATGTTATTTCTATTATTTCTTCTAAATTTTAAGACACTCTGTAAAATTATTCTTACAAAGTGTCTTTTTATGTGATTTTATGGTTGGCTTTTTATATTGATAAGTAATATCTTTCTTTTCCATTTACTGTTGTTATTCTTATTACATATCCTTCTGGTCTGTCTGTTATTACTCCTTGTATCGCTGATGCTCCATTCATTGTTCCATCATAGAAGTTTAATGTTCCACTATTTATTATTCCATATGTATTTCCTTCTATTGTTATTAAGTCTTGACTTATTGTTCCATCATCTTGCCCTAATGTTAGTGTTCCACTATTTTCTATTGCTACTCCTACTGTACTTGAGATTTTTCCTACTCCACTTAAACTTGAGTCTATTATTGTTAAATTTCCTGCATTTTGTATTGTTATATCTGTATCTGAATTTATTGTTTTTCCATTCATGTCTAATATGATATTTTGTCCTTCTGATATATGTAATGTTGAATTTAATATTACTCCATTTGTTAGTTTTACTGTTTGTGCTTCTTCTCCTATTACACTATTTATTGCTGACTGTAGATTAGAGAATGCTATTTCATTTACTTCTGCTACTGTTTCTACCGTTCCAGCTAATACTAAATAGTCTATACTATATTCTCCTTCTACTTTATTTGATACTGCATATCCACTTTCTGCATATGTTATATATCCTTGTGTTGCTCCTTCTTTTCCTTTTACTTGTCCATCATACATATATGTTGTTCCTGTTGCTAAATTTACTAATCCATATGTTTCTCCTGTTATTATTGGACTATCTGGATTCATTGTGCCTGTGTCACCTATGTTTAATCTTCCCTTTGCATTATATATTCCAACATTCGACTGTATTTCTGCTCCTTCTTTTATGTTTGTTGTTCCTCCTGCAATATAGATTCCATAGTCATTATTGATTATTCCTGATGTTTCAATATCAACTTTCCCACTATAATTATATACTCCATATGTGTTTGTATTTATATTTCCTCCTGTTATCGTTACTATTCCGGTTCCATCATTATATATTCCATATGTATTGTTGGTGATATTTCCTCCTTCTATATTTAGCGTTCCATTATTTTGTATTCCATATCCTGAATTTGATATTCCTCCACTTTCTACTGTCATTGTTCCTGAGTTTAATACAGCTATTCCATATTCACTTTTGATTTTACCATTTTTTTCTGCTGAACTATCTACTATTTTTAGCATTCCTTTATTTTGTAATTCTGTATAGTTATTAAATGTATATCCATTTAAATTTATTGTTATATTCTGCACTTCTTCAATTATTAATGTTGCTCCAGGTTCTGCATTTCTTAGTATTTCTATTGTACTTTCTGTTTGTCCACATGCTTGTATTGCTTTTTGTATTGAGTCATATTCCGTCCCATTTACTTTTGCTACATTTGTTTCTTTTGCTTCTAATTGTATTACTTCTGTTGAATCTCTAGATATTAATAATTCTGCTTTTTCTTCTATTTCAGTTATATTACCATATATTCCTCTTGTACTTCCTTCTATTTTTCCATCATAATAATACAGATTTCCTTCCTTGTTATAAATTCCATAGCTTATATAACTATCCGATGTACTAGTATAACTTCCATTTATATATGGTTCTTCTTGTGATATTTGTCCATCTCCTTTTATTCCTATTATTATATTTCCTGTACTGCAATTATAAATTCCATAGCTACCTCCACTAATCCTACTATTACTGCTTACCGTTCCCCCTGTCACTTCTATTGTTCCGTTATCATAGTTATAAATTCCATATCTACCACTTACTGTTCCACCGGTCACTCTTACATTTCCATTATTGTTATTATAAATCCCATAACTATAAACACTATTAATATTACTATCTATAATTCCGCCGTTTACTTTTACTGTTCCATTACCATTATTATAAATTCCGTATGCACCCTTTACTGTTCCGTCCGTCACTTCTATACTTCCATTATTGTTATTATAGATTCCGTAATTATAACTACTACTTACTGTTCCTCCTGTTACTTTTACTATTCCATTTCCATCATTATAAATTCCATTTATATTACCATTTATTGTACCTTTGGCTATTATTAATTCACCTTGGTTGTGTATACTTTGTGTTGTTCTATTTTCTATGGTTCCTCCTGATATACTTAATTTTGCTCCTTCTACATTTTTAACTGTTGTTTCTTCTGTTGTTGTGATGATTCCTGTTTGTCCTTCGCTTGTATCTATTACTTCTAGTATTCCTTCATTTTTTATAGCCTGCTCTGGTATTGCTGATGTTATCTTATATCCATTTAAATCTAATATTATATTCTTACCACCTGAAATTATTATTTCTATATCTTGGCTCGTATATGTTACGTTTCTTAATAGTTTTATTGTTGTTTGTTCTGTTCCTACTGTTTCTATTGCTTCTTGTAATGTTGGATAAGTAGTATTTCCTATTTGAGCTACATCTGTTATAGTTGTACTTAATGTTAAGGTTGTTTCATCTTCATTATAATTTAATTCCGTATTTTCTTCTCTTTCTGTTATAATATCATATACTGCTTTTGTACTTCCTTCTAATTTTCCATCATAATAATATAATTTTCCTTTTGTATTATAAATTCCATATCCTACATAACTACTTGATGTTCCTGTGTATTCCCCATATATGTATGGTTCTTCTTGTAATACTATTCCATCTCCTTTTATTCCTATTATTATATTTCCAGTATTGTAATTATAAATTCCATAATTATTTCTAGAACTACTACTACTTAAAGTTCCTCCTGTTACTTCTATATTTCCATTATTATTATAAATTCCACAACTCCTCCTACTACTGCTACTATTACTGCTACTCTTACTACTTATTGTTCCTCCTGTTACTTTTACATTTCCACTACTATTATAAATTCCATAACCATCAGAACTATAACCGTTATTACTATTTATCATTCCTCCTCTTATTTCTATATTTCCGCCACTACTATTATAAATTCCATAAGTAGTGCCACTGGTAGTTCTATTTTTAATGCTTACTGTTCCTCCTGTTACTTCTATACTTCCGACATCATTATTATATATAGCATAAGTACTTGTACATTCTACCGTTCCATTTATTATTTTTATATTTCCATTATTAGCATTAAATATTCCATAGCTAGTATTATTAAAAGTTATATTTCCTCCTGTTATTTCTATATCTCCATATTTATTATAAATTCCATAAGTAATGTCAGAACAATTTATATTTCCTCTAGATATATTTATTTTATTTTCTGAGTTCAATATTGCCGGATTTACCGTTGTCTCAATTAAGCCGCTTTCCTCTAATGATGAATCAGTTATAGTTAAATTATTTATATTTTCTATTCTATAGTATTTATTCGTAACCTTTTTTCCATTTAAATCTAATATTATATTTTTATTAAACAATACTGGTTCTGATATTTCAAAATCTTTTAATACTACTATTTTCTTTTCTTCATTTTCTCCTATACTATCTATTGCTTCTGATAATGCTGTATATTTTGTATTATCTACTTGAACTATATTTTCTTTTTCAGTATTATTAACTAGATATATTGCATCATTTCCATCAACTTCCTTTTCTTCCAATTTACACCCATCTTCTATTTTTCCTATATTACCATATAATGCATTTGAGCTTCCTTGTATTATTCCATCATAAAACTCTATTATGCCAATTGAATTATATACACCATATCCATTATATGATGAGGAAGTTCCGGTATATTCAGCCTTAATATTTGGAGTTTGATTTGATAACTGTCCATCTTCTTTATTACCTATAATTATAGTTCCATCACTATTGTTATATACTCCATATACAGTAGCACCATCTCCGACACAGTAAAATTCGCCACCTCTTATAATTATTTCTCCATTACTAGCATTATAAACACTACTACTATTAGAAGCAGAGCTAGATCTAATATCACTTGACCTTATAATACCATCATTTATTATTATTTTTCCACTATCCTCATTATAAATTGATGTACTCCTTATTCCGTATATTTCTCCTCCATTTATTTCCACAATTCCATTATCTATGTTGCGAATTCCTTTTCCACCATATGTTGCCTCTCCACCTTTTATAACCCCACCGTTCATTTCTAATTTTCCTTTATTAACAATTCCAAAAACAGAATTAGCACCTTTTGCATTCAACACACCACCTTCAATTATTACACTTCCATCTTTTTCATTGTAAATAGCATTACTTGCATAATAGCTATACTTTGTACTACTTGTTACCTCTCCACCTTTAACTATAATATTGCCATTTTTAGCATTATAAATTCCATAACTGTAAGATGATGAATTACCATAATATACTGCTTGTACTATTCCATCTGTTATTATCACATTTCCATCATTTGCATTGTAAATTCCATAATTACTGCTTCCTGAAATACTAGTTATTTCTCCTTTATTTATAAATATATTTCCATACCTATTATAAATTCCATAGGAACTATTATTAGTAGTATTAGTATTACTTATGTTTCCTCCTTCTATTATTATATCTCCTCCATTATTATTATATATACCATAAACATAATTTGTACTTGTACAATATATATTTCCACCTCTTATTTCTATATCTTCACTACTATTATTGTAAATTCCATAAAAAGTACTTTTTATATCTCCTTTTGAAACGATTACTTTTCCTTTTTCATTGTTATAAATTCCGTAACAAGTACTTGTTGATGTTATTGTAAGTACTCCAGTTTCTTCTACACTACTATCTGTAATTTCTAAATTTCCATAATTATTTATTACTCTATTATTTCCATCTACAACTGTTAATTCATATCCATTCAAATCCAATATTACATTTTTTATAGAATTTATTTCTAGTATTTCATTTAATTGGATATTTTTTATTATTGTTACTGTATCTTTATAACCGTCTTTATATATTTGAGTTGCATCTATAGCTTCTTGTACTGTTGTATAATATACCCATTCTATTCTTGCTTCATATCCACTTACTACTCCTAATTGTATTGTTGTTATTCCATTTTCATAATTTGTTGATACTGGTCCATATTCTGCAGGTGTATTTGTTACATTTCCTTGGATTGGTGCTGTTCCTTGAATTTTTCCGTCATAGAAATTTAATATGTATTCATTTTTTATTCCTATTTGTTTTCCATATATTGTTGGAACTTCCATTTCTATTTCTGTACCATTATCTCCTATTGTCAATGTTCCTTTATTTTCTATTGCTGTTCCATTTAAACTTTCTAGTTTTCCTGTTTTTTCTGTACTTGTATCTACTATTTGCAATGTTCCATTATTTGTACATATTGGTGTGTTTGAATTTGAACTTCCTATTGTATTTCCTTTTAAATCTAGTATTATATTCTGTCCTTCATATGTACTAAATTCTTCATCTGTACTTTTTAATATTTCTATTGTTGTTTGTGTTTCTCCTGCTGTTTTACTACATGCTTCTATCGCTTCTTGTATTGTTAGATACTTTGTATCTCCTATTTGTGCTACTGGCTCTTGATATTCTACTGTATATCTTATTTGTTCTATATCTGCTTTATTTCCTGCTTTATCTGTTACATTTATATATAAATAATATGTTCCTAATTTTAGTTTTGTTTTATTTATTGTTATTTCATTTGTAAAATCTATATAACTTGGCGTTTTCCCTTCTTCTATCCATGCATATTGCATTTGATTTAGTCCACTTACTCCACTATCTTGTGCTTTTATTGTTATATTTAAATCTATTGTTCCATTTGTCTCTATTACTGTATATTTTGTCTGACTTGGTGTCACTTCTACTGTTGGTTTTTCTTTATCTATATTTGTTACTTCTATTTGCTTTTCTTCTATTATTACTCCTGATTCATTGATTGTTCTTGCATATATTGTTCTATTTTCTTCTACAATTACTTCTTGTACATATTCATCGGCTTGCTTCCACTCTGTCCCATCTTCGCTATATTCTCTTGTTATCCCTTGTGTATATGGATATGTTATTGTTACTGTTACATTTTTGTTGGTATATTCTGTTGGCTCTACCTTCATTTCTATGTTTCCTACGGTTGGTGTTAGTACTGTACAATATTTCTGTTCTACTTCATAATCTATATATGTATATGTCATATGTCCTGTTCTTAAATTCACTTGTCCTCTATATGCTGTTTTTCTTGTATTACTTATTATTACTCCATTATAGAAATTAAAACTATATGTTGTATTACTCATATATATTCCATAATTTGCTCCATATATTGCTGGTTGTGTTGTACTTAATTCGTCCTCTTCTCTTCCTATTGTTACTTTATCTGTACTGTTCGAATATACTCCATATGTTTTTCCCTCTATCCTTCCTCCATATACATTCGTCGTTCCATATGCATATACTCCATATGCTCCTGTTCCTATTATTTTTCCTCCTGTTATCTCTAGTGTTGATGAACTTCCATTATATATTCCATAATATCCTTTTATTTCTCCTGAATTTATATATGTCTTAACTGTTGTTCTACTATAATTATATATTCCATATGCACTACTTCCTTCATATGTTGCCTCTATTTTTCCTCCATTTATATTTACTGTTCCGTTACTATTATAAATTCCTCTATAATTTCCTATTATTTGTACATTATCATTTATATTTGTTATAGAATTACTGTTATTAGTATATATTGGTGCATAACTACTTGATGTTGACATGTTTTCTATTGTTAGGCTATCACTTATTGTTAATGTTCCATTATTTGTTATTGTATCTATATTATTTACTTCACTTGTTATTTTTCCTGTTCCTGTTATTTCTACTTCTTTTCCACTATTTATTGTTATTGTTTTATCTCTTGTTAATGTATATCCTTGCACATCAAATGTTATATTTTTACTAAATGTGGCTGTACTTGTATCTGTATAGTCATTTAATAATTCTATTGTTGAACCATCTGAGGCTTTTTCTATTGCTTCTTGTAAAGTTACTGCTATTTCTTTTCCATCTATTTGATAATTAACTTTTTCAATTATCACTTCTTGTCTTTCTGATATATTTCCTACATTATCTATCAACCATAAATAATATATTGTATCTGTATTTAATCCTTCTATTGTAAATTCTTTTAAGCTTTGTTCTACCCAGTTATTTTCTTCTGTTGGTTCTGTATTCTCTGTACTTATATAATATCCTCTCATTCCAGAAGCATCCTCTGTTACTTTTATGTCTACTTTTGCTTCTGTTATTGATGTTATTTCTATGTTTAAATTTTCTATTACTGGTGCTGTTTTATCTATTTTTATTGTTGTTTTATCTCCATATTTACTTGTTGTTCCATCTGTATATACTGCTCTTATATATATCTCTTCTTCTACATCTTCTTGTAATTTAAATGTTATCTTATTTCCTTCTTTTCTATATTCTGTGAAATTTATATTACTTCCCAATGTTTCTGATTGTAATCTTATACTATTTATTATAAACATATCTTGATTACTTGAAACAGAGCCATCTTTTCTATATCCTATATGTAAATAGTATTTTTGCCCTCCTGTTAATGTTGTTGTATGGTCTTCTGTTTTTGTTGAACCTGATACATATATAAATCTTCCATCTGTTGAATTATATAAAGGTGCCGTTTCACTTGTTGTTATTGTTGCATATCCTCTATCTGCACCTTCACTTGATATTGTTGCATTTATTGTTATCTGTAATTCTGCTTCTGGATAATCTGTTAAGTCTATTTCAAAATAGCTATTTGCTACTGTATTTTTGTTATCATTTCCTGTACTTCCTCCATTTGTTGGTTTTAATGTTCCGTCTTCTTGTACTTCAAAATAATAATCCCCATTATTTATTGGTCCATTTATCCACTCTGGTTTATCTTCATTCATTGGAAATGTCGTTGTATAATCTATGCTTGTTGGTACTATTTCACTTGATATATCATTCCATATTACTCCATTATATGAATATTGGTATTTTTCTACACTTTTTCCTGTACTACTTGTATCTATATTTACTTCTCCATATAAATCGTCTTTTGTCCATGTTCCATCATAATCTTCTCCATTTGCATCATTATGTTTTAATGCTAATACTGGTACTACTTTATCTATTTTTATTTCATATGGTTTACTTGTTGCTTCATTTCCTGCATTATCTTTTGTTGTTACTACTATTTGATATATTCCACTTTCTTCCAATATTACTGGGTCTTTTATATTTTCATGTATTGTTATTCCATCTTTTTTTACTGTATATGTTGTCTCTCCATGTCCTGACTCTCCATCTGTTCCATCTACTTTTTCTACATAAACACTTTTATCTGTCCATGGACTTTTTGTTAAATCATATTCTTCTCCACTTGCATTTTCTTCTTTTGCTACTATGCTTCCTGCTGTTGGTTCTGTTCTATCTATATTTGTTACTTCTACTGGATTTGACTGATATATTTCTCCTTCACTATCTTTTACCCAAAAATAATATGTTCCTCCTTCTGTTACTTTTGTTGTTTCTGTTATTCTTTCTCCATTATCTGCTATTTCCCACTCTAACATTGTCTCATCTGTGCTATCTTTACTAAATGCATATTCTTCTATTGTTACTATTTTTCCTTCTTTTACTTCTGCATTTCCTATTAATGTTACTTCTTGGCTCCATATTCCATTTTCAGGCTCTTGTGTTAATTCAAGTTTTATACTTTTTGATAACTCATTATATATTTCATCTATATTGTTTATATCTCTTGCATAATTTTCTTGTATTTGTTTTATATTTTGTTCCTGTGTTTGCATTTTGTTTAAATTATATACATATACTCCTGTTAATATAAACACAAAAAAGAGGCATGCTAATAATACAAATAATGTTATTGCTCCTCTTTCATTTTTTCTATTTATTTTTTTATTTTTCTCCATTTTTCTTCCTCCGTTTTCTTTTTACAAGTAATTTTTATATTTTGCTACATTTTTATTATATAATTTTTTAAGATATTTGTAAATACCTTATTTCTTTAATTAGATAAATTAACGATTAGAATATATCAATAAATAGTAATAAAATCAAGATATTTAAAAATTTTTTGATAGATTTTAAAAGCATAAATTGGTAAAATATTATATTTAAATAAAATCAACTATAGTTTTTGGTAAAATTTTTCTATCGTTAATTTATCTAATTAAGGAAAATCATTAAGTATTTTTTATTCAAAACAATCTCCAAAACAAATATAAATTCATATAATTGAATATATTTAAATATAAGGAGGCTCACATGAAAAAATATAAATTAGCAATTGTAGGAGCTACTGGATTAGTAGGTAGAACAGCTCTAAAAGTATTAGAAGAAAAAAATATTCCAAATATTGAATATACATTGTTTTGTTCTTCAAAATCTGCAGGTCAAAAAATAACTTTTTTGGGTAAAGAATATATAGCACAGGAATTAAAAGATAATTCATTTGATGAAGGCTTTGATTTTGCAATATTTTCTGCTGGTGGAGAAACTTCAAGACATTTTGCACCAATAGCAGTTTCAAAAGGTTGCATCGTAATAGATAATAGTAGTACATTTAGAATGGAAGAAGATGTACCACTAATAGTTCCAGAAGTAAATTTTCAAGATGTATTAAACCATAGTGGAATTATTGCAAATCCAAATTGTTCTACAATCCAAGCAGTTGTAGTTTTAAAACCCTTAGACGACAAATTTAAAATCAAAAGAATAGTTTATTCAACATATCAAGCAGTATCTGGTGCTGGAAAATTCGGACTAGAAGACTTAAAAAATGTTTCTAAAGATAAACCCCTTTTAAAATTCTCACATCCCATTTATGATAATTGCTTACCACATATTGATTCATTTTTAATAAACAGATATACAAAAGAAGAAATGAAATTAATTAATGAAACAAGAAAAATCCTAGGTCATCCATATTTACCAATTACAGCAACAGCGGTTCGTGTACCAGTTGCAAATTGTCATGGAGAATCAATTAATATTGAATTTGAAAAAACTTTTGAAATTAATGAAGTAGTTTCAGTTCTAGAAAAATCTCCTGGAATTATTGTAAAAGATGATATAAAAAATAATGTTTATCCAACATCAGAAATTGCAAATGGGCATGATGAAGTTTTTGTTGGTAGAATACGTAAAGACTATAGTATAAAAAATGGACTTAATCTGTGGGTTGTAGCTGACAATCTAAGAAAAGGTGCTGCAACTAATGCAATTCAAATTATGGAAAAATTGATGGAGGTGTAATATGAAAAAATGTTTATTTACAGGTGTTGCAACTGCACTTGCTACTCCTTTTAATGCTCAAGGTATTAATATTCCCGAGTTTGAAAAATTTATAAATTTTCAGATAGAATCTGGGATTGATGCTTTAGTTGTTTGTGGTACTACTGGTGAATCTAGTACAATGACTAAAGATGAAGAAATTGAAGCAATAAAATGTGCAATTAATACAACCAAAAAAAGAGTTCCTGTAATTGTTGGAACTGGCTCAAATAATACATCTTCTGCAATTGAAATGTCAAAAATTGCAGAAAGTCTTGGAGCAGATGGACTTTTAGTTGTTACACCATATTATAACAAAACTACTCAAAAAGGATTAATCGAGCATTTTAAAGCAATTGCAACTTCTGTTTCAATTCCAATCATTTTATATAATGTTCCAAGTAGAACAGGTATGAATATTCTTCCAGAAACATGTTTTGAACTTTCTAAAATTGATAATATTGTTGGAATTAAAGAAGCTAGTGGCAATATTTCACAAATAGCCAAAATTGCACATCTTTGTGGTGACGATTTTGCTATATATTCTGGTAATGATGACCAAATTTTACCAATACTTTCATTAGGTGGAAAAGGTGTAATCTCTGTTTTATCCAATGTTGCACCAAAACTTACATGTAGTATTACAAATTCCTTTTTTAAAAATGCCATTACAGAAGCTTGTTATTATCAATTAGAAGCTTTGCCTTTAATTGAAGCTTTATTTGTTGAAACTAATCCTATTCCAGTAAAAGAAACAATTAATTTATTAGGTTTTAATTTTGGTAAGCCTAGACTTCCTTTAGTAGAATGCTCTCCTGAACTAAAAAACACACTAAAACAAAAAGTTGAAAAAATTTAATCTAATGTATAAAAAGTAAAAATTTATTTGATATATTCTATAAATTTATTATATTAAAAAAAGTTTATATATTACTATGAAATAAGGTCAAGACCCCCGACGAAGACCCAGAATATGTTTTGACCATGGAATAGTAATATATAAACTTTTTATAAATCATCAATAAAAAATATATCAAATAAATTTTTACTTTTTTAATGCTATTTCTTTTTATACAATTTTTGAAAATTTTGTTTTGAATTATCTAAAATACCTCTAATTTCAGCTTTTGAATTATCAAATTTAGCTCTCCACTCATTTTTAGACTCATCCAATTTCTTTTTAATTTCTTCCCAACTGTAAAATTTAACATTATCTTTAATTCTAGGGAATGCATTAACAAGTCTTCTATATAAGCGAGATTTTCTTAAAATAATCTTCTTAACCTTTTCTGAAATTTCATCAGTATTATCTTTTAATTCTTTTTTAACAATCTTCAAATTCAAAATAATTTTTAAAGAAACTATAAGGTCTGTAATATAGCCAATAAGAAGAAATGTTAATAAAATATGCATAATTATATCTGGAACAAAATCAATTATCCCAAGTAAAAAAGGATTTATAATATAAACAATTATACAACCACCTATACCAAATGGAATTAAGTTTTCTAAACATATACGACCATTTATATTAAATTTTCTATCACTATAATCCCACCATCTAGCTTTGAAAATCTTTTCCATCAAATAACTTGTCAAATATTCTAGAATTCCACATATAATCAATGACATAAAAAATGTAACTATTATATCATCTGTATATTTTCGTAGGAGTATTGTTATTAACAATACTCCATACCCATATATTGGACAATATGGACCAATAAGAAATCCTCTATCCACAAATTTCTTTTCTTTTTTTGAAACTCTTATTACTTCCATTAACCATCCTGCAAATGAATATATAAAAAATAATGCTATATATTGTTCAATTTCTCTTATCATAATATCTCCCTATTTAGATACTAAACATGTGAAGTTTCTTTTTTCTTATTTTCTTTTTCTAATGCTTTTTTCTCTTTTTGTTTCATTTTTAAATTATCTTTAGCAACAGTCATAAGAAGTTTAATTCTATTTGTTTGATTTGCCTCACTTGCACCTGGGTCATAATCAACAGGTACAATATTTGCTTCTGGGAATTTATCTCTAATAGTTTTTATTACACCTTTTCCAACAACATGGTTTGGTAAACATGCAAATGGTTGAACACAAACTATGTTTGGAATATCATGTTCCATATATTCAAGCATTTCTGCAGTTAAGAACCATCCTTCTCCTGTTTGATTTCCTGTTGATAATACTGATTTTACATTATCAGCTAAATGCCAGATGTCTGATGGTGGTAAATATCCTTTTTTTGATTTTGCTAAAGCTTTTCTAGAGTCTTTTTCAAAACTTTCTATTAATTTTATTGCCATATCAAATATAAATGCTTTTTTATTATCATTTTTTAACATCTGATTTGATATTACTTTATTACTTGCTATGAATTTTATAAATCCCATGAAGTCTGGTAAAATTACTTCTGCTCCTTCTTTTTCTAATAAGTTTGCTACAAAATTATTTCCAAATGGGTGATATTTTATTAAAATTTCTCCTACTATTCCTACTTTTGGTTTTTCTTTACTTGTATCTAGTTTGATTTTTTCGAAATCATCTACTATTTGGTAAATACTTTGAGAAAATTCTTTCATTTTACTTTTTATTGCAAGTTTTTTTGCTTTTTCCATCCATTGAGCAAATAATTTTTGTGTTTCACCTTTATTTACTTCATATGGTCTATTTTTATATAACATTTTTTGTAATAAATCTGCATATATAATTCCTTTTAAAAGTTTTTCTACTAATGATAATGTTAATTTAAATCCCGGATTTTTTTCCATTCCTACAACATTAAATGATATTACTGGTACTTGTTCAAACCCTGCATCTTTTAATGCTTTACGTATAAATCCTATGTAATTTGTTGCTCTACATCCTCCACCTGTTTGAGACATTATTAATGCTGTTTTATTTACATCATATTCTCCTGACTCAAGTGCCTCAAGCATTTGACCTGTTGTTATTATTGATGGATAACATGCATCATTATTTACATATTTTAATCCTGTTTCTATTGTATGTTGTGTACATTCTCTTAATAATTTTGCTTTGTATCCTTCACTTTGTAATATAGGTTCAATAAATTCAAAATGTATTGGTGCCATTTGTGGTATTAATATTGTATAATCTTTTTTCATTTCTTCTGTAAATGCTATTCTATTCAAATGATAATCTCCACTTGGCTTTTCTGTAACTTTTGCATTTAAACGTTTATTTATACTTGCAAGTAATGAACGTAAACGTATTCTTACTGCTCCTAAGTTGTTTACTTCATCAATTTTAATTAATGTATACATTTTTCCGAAACTTGTTAAAATTTCTTCTACTTGGTCTGTTGTTACTGCATCAACACCACAACCAAATGAATTTATTTGAACTAGTTCTAAATTATCATGTCTTCCTACGAAATCTGCTGCTGCATAAAGTCTTGAATGAAATACCCATTGGTCAACTACACGAAGTGGTCTTTCTGGAAGTGTTTTATCTGAAACACTATCTTCTGTTAATACACACATTCCTAAACTTGTTATTAATGTATCTATTCCATGATTTATTTCTGGGTCTACATGATATGGTCTACCTGCTAACACAATTCCTTTTAAATGGTTTTTCTCAATATATTCAAGTGTTTCTTTTCCTTTATTATGAATATCTAGTCTACATTTTTGATATTCTTCTTCTGCTTTTGCTATTGCATTTTTTAATTCTTTTTTAGTAAAATGATATTCTTTAAATTCATCTAATTCTAACATTCTTTCCATTAATTGTTTTTGTTCAAATGGTAAAAATGGATTTATGAATTTTACATCTTCTGCTTTCAATTCTTCTATATTATTTTTTAATACCTCAGAATATGATATTACTATTGGACAATTATATCTGTTATTACTGTCTTTAAATTCTTTTCTTGAATATGGCATGCATGGATAAAATATTGTTTTTATTCCTTTTTGTAATAAACTTATTACATGTCCATGTGAAAGTTTTGCTGGATAACATACTGATTCTGATGGCATTGATTCCATACCTTTTTCATATATTTTTCTTGTACTTTTTTCTGAAATTATTACTCTAAATCCTAAGTTTGTAAGTAGTGTGAACCAGAATGGATAATCTTCATACATGTTTAATACTCTTGGTATTCCTATTGTTCCTCTTGGAGCATCTTTTTCTTCTAATGGCGTATAATTAAATATTCTTTCATATTTATATTTTACAAGGTTTGGAAGTTCTTTTTCATTACTTATTATTCCTTCACCTTTTTCACACCTATTTCCTGATATATGTCTTTTTCCATTGCTGAATTTGTTTATTGTTAATTGACAATGATTTTCACATCCATTACATCTTGTATGACTAACTTTTATATCTAATTTATTAATTTGTTCTATTGTAGATATTGTAGATTTATATTCCATATCCATATTTGCTTCATATTGCTCACATGCTAAAAGAGCCATTCCATAAGCACCCATTAATCCTGCAATATCTGGTCTTATTACATTTCTTCCAACTATTAATTCAAATGCTCTTAATACTGCTTCATTATAAAATGTTCCACCTTGTACAACTATATGGCTTCCTAATTTTTTTACATCTCTTATTTTCATTACTTTTTGTATTGCATTTTTTATTACTGAATATGATAATCCTGCTGAAATATCACCTACTGAATATCCTTCTTTTTGTGCTTGTTTTATTTTTGAATTCATAAATACAGTACATCTTGAGCCTAAGTCTACTGGATTTATTGCACTTAATGCTTCATTTACAAATTCTTCTATACTTAAATTTAAACTTTTTGCAAATGTTTCTATAAATGAACCACAACCTGATGAACATGCTTCATTTAACATGATATTGTCTATTGTATTATTTTTTAGTTTTATGTATTTCATGTCTTGCCCACCAATGTCAACTATACTTGTTACTTTTGGTTCAAATTTTTTGGCTGCTGTATAATGTGCTATTGTTTCTATTTCATTTAGGTCTACATTTAATGCTGTTTGTATTAATTTTTCTCCATATCCTGTTACTCCACTATATCTTATTATTGCTTCTTTAGGTAAAACTGCATATAATTCTTTTAACATCTCAATTATACTGTCTAATGGTTTTCCTTCATTACTTTTATATGATGAATATAATAATGTTCCATCTCTGTCTGTTACTACAAGTTTTGAAGTTGTTGAACCTGCATCTATTCCTATGAAACAATCTCCTTTATGTTCTGATAATGGTTTTTTTGGAACTTGTGCTTTTGCATGTCTTTCTTTAAATTCTTGATATTCTACATTTGTAGTAAATAATGGCTTTAATGGTTGTGTTGTCATATCTCTTGAAGCTCTTAATACCTGTATTTTACTTTTTAGTTTTTCTACACTTATAGGTGTCATGTCTTTTGCATCTAAACATGCTCCTTTTGCAACTAACAAATGTGCTTCTTCTGGTACTATTGTTTGTTCAGGTGTTAAGTGTAATGTTTCTACAAATCTTTTTCTTAATTCTGGCAAATATGTTAATGGTCCTCCTAAAAATGCTACATTTCCTCTTATTGGTCTACCACATGCTAATCCTGATATTGTTTGATTTACGACTGCTTGCAAAATAGATACAGCTATATCTTCTTTTGCTGCACCTTCATTTAATAATGGTTGTACATCTGTTTTTGCAAATACTCCACAACGTGATGCTATTGGATATATTGTTTGATATCCTTTTGCTAATTCATTTAATCCTGCTGTGTCTGTATTTAATAATGATGCCATTTGGTCTAGAAATGCTCCTGTTCCTCCTGCACATGTTCCATTCATACGTTGTTCTATTGACCTTCCAAAATAAATTATTTTTGCATCTTCTCCACCTAATTCTATTACTACATCTGTTTGTGGTATATATTTTTCTACTGCTCTTTTACATGCTACTACTTCTTGAATAAATGGTACATCTAAAAATTGGGCTGTACTCATTGCTCCTGAACCTGTTAATGCTATTGTAAATTCATTGTTTTTATATTTTTCTACTAATTCTTCTAATACTTTACATACTGTATTTTTTGTATCTGAATAATGTCTTTCATAAGATGTATATATCTCTTCTAATTTTTCATTCATTACTGCTATTTTTACTGTGGTTGAACCCACATCCATTCCTATATGTATTACCTTATTCATATAATCTCTCCTATTATAATTCAATTCATAATGGCTAATATATCATATATGCAAATTTTTTTCAAGTTATACCATTCGATTTTTTTCGACATTTTTATTATACAATTCTTTTGTGAATTTAGTGTGAATTTTTTACAATCGAATTACTCTTTATTTTTTAATTGATATAAATATAATTAAAATAAATGAAAGCATTTTGTGTATCTAAACTTGAAGTTAGAAATTAAAGAAAAAAACGATGAGGGATGTTCAATTTCACATTGAAAGAGGCTCATCGTTTTTTCTTATAATTTCTGCGAAAGTTTAGCTTATCCAAAATGCTGTAATGTTTTTAATTATTATTTATATCAATTATATAATATTAAGCTTTATCGATTGGCAACTATTCAGTTCTTAGAGCTTCAACTGGGTCACGTTTTGCTGCAAATTTTGCTGGTATTAAACCTGCAACCATGGTTAAAATAACACTAATAGCAACTAAAATTATTGCTCCACCTACTGGTAATTTTGCAATAGTTGAAATTCCAAACATTGAATTAACAACTAAATTAATTGGTATATCTATTAATAAAGTTACACCTATTCCAAGTAAGCCTGCAACAAGACCTACAATTAAAGTTTCTGCGTTAAATACTCTTGAAACATCTTTTTTAGATGCTCCTATACTACGAAGAATTCCTATTTCTTTAGTTCTTTCAAGAACAGAAATATATGTTATTATTCCAATCATTATAGAAGATACTACTAAAGAAATTCCTACAAATGCAATTAATACATAACTTATTACATCTATAATTGTTGATACTGAATCCATCATAATTCCAACAACATCTGTATAATTTATGACATTTTCCTCTTTTCCTTCTGAATTTTGTTTATTATTATAATCTGTTATGATATTTGCAATATTATCTTTTGCTTTAAAATCTTTAGGATATATATTTATTGCACTTGGTTTATTTAAATCCACTACACCTAATTTTGTTAAATTTGAGTCATATGTTGCTTGTGCATTTTCTGTATATGTTTGTAACATTTCTGCTAATTCTTCTTCTGAAAGTGAAGCCATATATGCTCTTTGTTCATCTGTTAATTGTGAATAATCAAATGTACTATCAGTATCTTCTGGAAATGCTGTACCTGTAAATACATTTATTTCTGGATTTGCTTTTTGTTCTTTTACAATTTCTGCTTCATTTATTTTGTTTATAACATATTCTTTTAATTGTTTGTTATATCCAACAAGTCCTGCTCCTGAAGATGAAACTGTTTCTCCATTTGGTTTTATTATTCCAACTATTTTTATTTCTTCTGCATTTTTTACAATTTCTTTCATATATTCTTCATCATCAGACATATCTTGCCATGTGTTACCTACTTTTTGATAATAGTCTGTGTTTAATAAAACTTTAAATTTATGATTTAAAATCTCATCATATGTGAAACTTTCTTCTCCCTCACTTGTTTTTACTTCTTCTCCATTTTCTATTTTTTCCATTGCATCACTTAATTCATTTACATCTTTTAGTCCTAAAGAATATAATGTGTAATCACTTATTTCATTATTTTCATCTACTATTAATACAACTTCATTATAATTTGTTGGCCATTGACCTGCTAATACATCATATTGTGATTCAAGTAGTTCTTGATTATCTAACATTTCTGTCCATACATTAGTTTCTGTCATCATCATTCCACTTGACATCATTGAACTTGATTCTTGCTGAGCCTGAATCATATCTCCAAACCCTAATTTATCAAATACAATACTTGGGTTTACTTGTTGTATGTTTCCTTCATCATCTTGTGTATATATGTTTAAATCTAAATTATAGCTATATTGCACTGAGTTTATATTTTCTTTCATTCCTGTATCATTTTCTATAAATTTTTTGAATTCTTCCAAGTTATTTGTTTGTATTTTTGTTGATACAGTTTCTAATATATTATTTACTATTTCTCTAGAATATATTTTTCCTTCTTGATGTTCAATTTTTTCATCACTGCCCATCATCGATTCCATTAGACTTGACATATCTATTGTTGCTTCTTGAATTGTTATTGGATATGATGATAATGTATCTTCTTCTACTCTGTTTATATAGCTTTGCATTCCATGTGATAATGATAATATTAATGCAATTCCTATTATTCCTATACTTCCTGCAAATGATGTCAAAAATGTTCTTCCTTTTTTAGTCATCAAATTATTTAAACTTAGATGTACTGCTGTTTTGAACTTCATTGAAGCTTTTCCAGTTTTTTCTTTTTTGTTGTGTGCTTTTTCTACTTCTTTTTCAGTTGCATGATATGGATTTGAGTCATCTGTTACTTTTCCATCTAATAATTTTATTATTCTTGTTGAATATTTTTCTGCAAGTTCTGGATTATGTGTTACCATTATTATTAGTCTATCTTTTGAAATCTCTTTTAAGATTTCCATTACTTGCACACTTGTAGATGAATCTAATGCTCCTGTTGGCTCATCTGCTAAAAGTATATCAGGGTCATTTACTAATGCTCTTGCAATCGCAACTCTTTGCATCTGTCCACCTGACATTTGGTTAGGCTTTTTATTTATTTGGTCTCCTAATCCTACTTTTTCTAGTGCTTCTATTGCTCTTTTTCTTCTTTCTTCTTTACTTACTCCTGATATTGTTAGTGCTAATTCTACATTTGACAATACTGTTTGATGTGGTATTAAATTATAACTTTGAAATACAAAACCTATTGAATGATTTCTATATGTATCCCAATCTTTATCTTTAAATTCCTTAGTTGATTTTCCATTTATTATTAAATCTCCTGTTGTATATCTATCTAATCCTCCAATTATATTTAATAATGTAGTTTTTCCACAACCACTTTGCCCCAATATTGATACAAATTCACTTTCTCTGAATTCTATATCTATTCCTTTTAATGCTTTTACTTCATTTTCCCCTGATAAATAGTTTTTGGTTATATTTTTTAATTGTAACATTTTTTCCTCCCTAATTTAAAGTCTTTTGTATTTTATTATATATTTGTGAACTTTATGTGAAATTTTCATTAATTTTACGTTTATTTTAAAAAACTGTACATTTATCTTAAATATTTAAAGTTATCCTGTTTTTTTCTAACTCTTATTGTATAATGATATAAAGGGGGTAACTGATGAAAATAAATATAAATACTAATATAAATAATAATTTAAAAGATGATGAAATTGAAGTTATTATAAATGCTTCAAATAATTCAGAATATTTGAATAAAATAATTCAAAGTATTCAATCTATTTCTGACAATATAGATACAATTGTTGGCTCTAAAGATAATAGTTTATCTATTTTGAATATTCAAGATATTATCTGTTTTTATAGTCGTGAACAAAATAATTATTGTAAAACTAAAAATGGTGAGTTTCGTATAAAGAAAAAATTGTATGAACTTGAAGAAAGTCTGCCTCAAAAATCTTTTATTAGAATTTCTAATTCTTGTATTGCTAATGTGGAGCATATAGAAAGTTTTGACTTAAGCAAAATAGGAAATATTATAATTAAATTTGTAGATGGCTCTATCGAATATGTTTCTAAAAGAAAAATTTCAAGTATTATGAAGTTTTTAAGAGAAAGGGGGAATTAACATGAAAAATACTTTAAAAAATATTTTTGTTTCTATTTCTATAATTTTTCTTGTTTTAACTTTAAGTTATACTCTCATTTACAAGTCTTATAGAATAGAACTTATTAAAATTTTTCAAGAAAATTCTGATTTATATATTTCAGAAAATACTATATCTCCTAAAGAAAATCATATAAATTTAAATAATAGCATAATCTATATGCTAAATACTTATATAAACTTATTTATAATATCTGCATGTATAGGTACTTTGATTGGTCTATTCCGTTCAGTTAAAGAACTTTCTATTGTAAAATATATACTTTTCTTTATATTTGGATATTTATTATATAGTATTATTTGGACAGAATTTGTGGTTATAATCAATAAATTTGTTGGAAATACACATTTTGATAGATTTGACCTGTTTATGAGTGTAGCTCTTATAATATCAGTTTCTTTTATATTAATTTATATTACAATTGTTGCTGGTATTATATTTTATAATAAACATCAAGTTAAAGAGCTAAATGAAAATTTAAAACAACCTAAGCCTATAAAAAATAGTTTTTGGAAAAAGTTCCATTTAAAAAAGATTTTAATTTTTATATTAATTATAGCCGTATTTGTTTTTGTTTTTGTAATTGGCAGAAAAACTGTTATTTTAATTAATTACTCAAAGAAAATGAACGAATTATCTAATTGTGAAAATTATTATTATAAAGAAACTAGAACATCTTCAAATTATTCTAGCAGTTCAGAAAGATGGCGTAAAGATGGTATTATTTTATATAAAACTGATAAACTTATTAATTACTTTGATTTAAATAATAAAGAAGGTTTTGCATACTATTTAAAAGATAATACTGTTTCTAAATTTAGTGGTGAAGATTTTAACTCTTCTATTAGTCACAATTCTAATATTGTTTTTACTAATCAATTTTTTTATGATACAACCGTAACTTTTTGGAGAACATTTTTTTTATCATTTAATGTTAGTATTGATGAAGATATATATAATGGAACTAAATGTTATGTTATTAAATATGGTCTTTCTCAACTTTATTTAGATAAGAATACTTATCTGCCATTACAAAAAGTTTATCAAGACAATCTTGGAAATAAAGATATTGAAAATTACTATTATGAATTTGGTAATGTTACAGATTCAGATGTTTCTAAACCTATTTCTGAATAGCAAAAGGAGGCTACAATGTAGCCTCCTTTTGCATATTCTGTCTGCAAATTCATATAGATTCACACCAGTCAAAGACTTTTATTATGCTTTCATCCACATCATGAATGTATTCTCTGTTCTCTGGAATAACATACTCAAACCCTTTATGTCTGTCTAGCCTGTATGATATCTCGCCAGCATAAAACTCATAAGATACTGTTCTCTTCTTTTTGCTATATGCAATTTCCTTTATATATGGCAATCGCATTAGAAACAGCATTGTTCCCATGCTTGGTCCAACCTCTGAAAGCTTTTCTGAAATAACTTTGTTATCAACCTGTACTTTCTTTCCAGTGTCAATAAATTCAATTGATACAGAACCTTCCACTAAAATAACCTTCATAATGTTTTCCTCCTTGTATTACTCGGAGGCATATCCTCCGAGTTTTCTTATGTTACTCTTTGGATACAACAATAACACTAAATTTAATTATACCATATTTTTACATATTTTTCAAGTCAAATCCTCTTTTAAAATTACTCCTTCTCTCAAAATGTGAGGTTTTCCATCAATTACCTGTACAATAGTTGATGCAACACCTATTTTGCTTTTTCCTCCATCTATAAAATAATCTACTTTTTCTCCAAAATCTTTCTTTATCATATCTAGAGTTGTTCCACTTGGTTTTCCAGAAATATTTGCACTTGGTGTTGCAATTGGAACTTCTGCATATTCTATTAATTTTAATGCTACTTTATTTTCAGGCATACGAATTCCAACAGTATCTCCATTTGCTGTAAGTATGTTAGGTATTATATCTTTTTTATTTAATATAATTGTAAGTGGACCTGGCATAAATTTTTTTATTAGTTTATACTCTAACTCTGAAATATTCTGAGTAACCTGTTCTATCATTTCTATACTGCTTACTAATAAACTAATTGGTTTATTTAATGGCCTTTGTTTCACTTCATATAATCTTTTTATTGAATTTTCATTTAATCCATTTGTTCCTATTCCATATACTGTTTCTGTTGGGAACACCACAATTCCACCATTTTTTATTATATTAGCTGGCTCCTTTAATTTTGAATAATCTGTTTCATTTCTAAAATCTAAATATTTATTCATTATTACTTTCCTCTATTTTTTTATTTAATTCGTCCCATTCAATCATCTTTGTTTCAATTTCATTGTTTAAATTTTGTATTTTATCTTGTAATTCTTTTAGTTTTAAATAATCTGTACTGTTTTCTTCTTTTAACATTTCTTGTTCAAGCATTTTTATTTCATTTTCTTTTTGTTCGATTTCATTTTCAAGTTTACTTACTTTATTTTTCATTTTATTGATTTCTTTATTAATAAAGTATGAGTTATTAACTT
Source organism: uncultured Clostridia bacterium (assembly GCA_944388705.1). Lineage (GTDB taxonomy): Bacteria > Bacillota > Clostridia > TANB77 > CAG-508 > CAG-269. Next base: position 37,361 of record CALXJU010000003.1, on the reverse strand, counting down.
TTTTATCTTTTGTTTTATTTTCTGTTTTAATTTCTTCAAAAGTACTTTCTTCTCTTTTTTGAAGATATTCTTCATAAGTTCCATTAAAAAATGTAACATGATTAGGTTCAAATATTAATAATGAATCTGCTATTTTGTTTACAAAATATCTATCATGTGATACAAAAATTATTGTTCCTTCATATTCTTTAAGTATATTTTCTAAGCTTTCTTTTCCTACAATGTCCATATGATTTGTCGGTTCATCTAATAAAAGTAAATTAGGTGTTTTTTTCAATATTTTACATAATTGAAGTCTACCTTTTTCTCCACCTGAAAGTACATTTATTTTTTTGAATACATCTTCTCCTGTAAAAAGAAATGTTCCTAAAATTGTTCTTACCTGTGTTGTTGTAAGCTCTGGAAATTCACTAGAGAATTCTTCAAATACAGTATTCTCTGGGTTTGAAAATTCCATCTGTTGGTCAAAATATCCTCTTTTTACATGATATCCATATTCAAGCTCTCCTCCTAGTTTTGGAATATCTCCATTCAATGTTTTTAATAATGTAGATTTTCCTATTCCGTTTTCTCCTATTATACCAAGTTTTTGACCTTTATATAATTCAAATGATATTTTTTGAATTGGTTTATTATAACCTATTTCTAAATTCTTTACTGATAATACAGTTTTTCCGCTTTCTGTTTCAATTTTAAAGTTTGCATGAAATGTTTTTAAATCATATTTATTAGGTTCTTCTATAATTGTCATTTGCTCTATTTTCTTTAATTTTGATAATGCCATTTTTGCTTTTGTTGGCTTATATCTAAATCTATCTGCAATTGATTTTAGTCTTTTTATTTCTGCTTGTTGATATTCATAATCTTTTAATTGTTTTTCATAGTTCGCCTTTTTTTGTTTTTCAAATTCTGCATAATTTCCAGAATATTCTATTAATCTCGCATATTCGATTTCATATACTTTATTTACTATTCTGTCCAAAAACATTCTATCATGTGATACTATTACTACTGCCTTTGGATAACTTCTTAAATATGTTTCTAACCACTCTATTGCAGAAATGTCTAAATGGTTTGTTGGTTCATCTAATAAAAGAAGTTCTGGCTTGCTTAAAAGTAGTTTTAAAAATGCTATTTTAGTTCTTTGGCCTCCGGAGAATTCATTTATTTTTTTATGCTTGTCTTCTTCTGAAAAACCGAATTTTTTGATAGCTATTTCATATTCTTTTTTATATGTATATCCATCAAGCATTTCAAATCTTTCCATAGAATTGGTATATTCTTTTATAATTTCTTCACTTGAATCTGTTTGCAGTTTTTCTGCTAGTTTTGAAATTTTTTCTTCAAGTTTTATTATTGGTTCATATACTTTTAATATTTCTTCTAACATTGTGTTATTTGAATTTTCAAAATTTATCTGCTTTAAATATCCAATTTCAATGTTTCCTTGTTTTATTATATTGAATTTTTCTTCGCCAATTCCTTCTTCTAGCATTGAATTGTCTACTAATGAATTTAATAATGTTGTTTTTCCACTTCCATTTCTGCCTACTATTGCTATTTTATCTTTTTCTTTTATTTCAAAATTTATTTCTTCTATTATTGTTTCTGCTCCAAATGTAATTGAGCCATTTGTTATTTTATAATTCATTAAAATCCCTCATTTGCTATTAAATTTTAGCACAAATAAGGGGATTTTTCAATCAAATTATATTATTTTAATATAATTCTATCATAATATTTTCCAAATACTTAAGAATTTTTAAATCAGCCCTATATTGAGCTGATTTTTTATTTTTTATTCATATTCATACATGTTCCATCATTCATGTAGAATTTCTTTTCTGCTAATTTGTCTTGTACCCCTCTTAATGCTTCTCCAAATCTTTGAAAATGCACTACTTCTCTTTCTCTTAAGAATTTTAATGGGTCTAATACATCTGGATTGTCTCTACATAAATCTATTAATTTTTCATAAGTTGCTCTTGCCTTTTGTTCTGCTGCCAAATCTTCTTGTAAGTTTGCTATTGGGTCTCCTTTACATGCAATATATGCTGCTGTAAATGGTACTCCTGCTGCTGATTGTGGATATACATCAACACCATGGTCTGTATAATATGCGCTTAATCCTGCTGCTTCTATTTCTTCAATTGAAGCACCTTTTGTTAATTGATGAACTATTGCACCAATCATTTCTAAGTGAGCTAATTCTTCTGTTCCAAAATGTTATCAATAAAAACAGAACATTAAGTTCTTTACAAATTAATGCTCTGTTTTATTTATATTAATCAATTTCAATAGCACCTGTATATAAACCATAATAAGTACCTTTTTTAGCGATTAATTCTTTATGATTTCCTCTTTCAATAATTCTACCATGGTCTAAAACCATAATTAAATCAGAATTTTTAATAGTAGATAATCTATGTGCTATAACAAAAACAGTTCTTCCTTTCATTAATTTATCCATTCCTTCTTGAACTATTTTTTCTGTTCTTGTATCAATACTTGATGTAGCTTCATCTAATATTAAAACTGGTGGATTATTTAGTGCTGCTCTTGCAATAGATAATAACTGTCTTTGTCCTTGTGATAGACCTTCTCCATTTCCTGTAATCATAGTGTCATAACCTTGTGGTAAATTTTTAATAAATCTGTCTGCATTTGAAAGTTTTGCTGCTTCATAAACTTCTTCATCTGTTGCATCTAATTTTCCATATCTGATATTATCTTTTATAGTTCCTGTAAATAAACTTGTATCTTGTAGAACCATTCCAAGTGACCTTCTTAAGTCATCTTTTTTAATTTTTCTAATATTAATTCTGTCATAACGTATTTTTCCTTCTTGAATATCATAGAAACGATTTATTAAATTTGTAATTGTAGTCTTACCAGCCCCTGTTGCTCCAACAAATGAAACCTTTTGACCTTCTTTTGCTGATAAAGTGATATCATGTAATATTCTTTTATTTTCTTCATATCCAAATTGAACATTTTCAAATTCAACTTGACCACGCAATCTTGTATATGTAATTCTTCCATCTTGATGAGGATGTTTCCAAGCCCATATTCCTGTTCTTTCTTTTGATTCTGTAATTTTTCCATTTTCAATTTTAGCATTTACTAATGTAACATATCCTTCATCTATTTCTACTTCTTCATCTATTAAATCAAATATTCTTTCAGCTCCAGCTAATGCCATAACCATAAAGTTCATTTGTTGTGAAACTTGACCTAATGGATTAGTAAATGCTTTTACAAATTGTAAAAATGCAGCTATACTTCCTATTGTTAATATTCCATTAACTGATAACATTCCTCCTATTACTGCTACTAAAACATATCCCAAATTACCAATATTCATAATACATGGCATTAAGATATTAGCATACATATTTGCTTTTGCATTACTATCACATAAGTTTTCATTTAATTCATCAAATTTCTTTTTAGATTCTTCTTCATAATTAAATACTTTTACAACTTTTTGACCTTCCATCATTTCTTCTATATATCCATCTATTTTTCCAAGGTCTTCTTGTTGTTTTACGAAAAATCTTGAACTGTTTCCACCCAAATATTTAGATACAAATATCATTATAACCATCATTGCAATTACTACTAATGTTAAATATACATTTGTGGTAAACATAGATATTAAAACTGTTAGCATAGAAACAAGTGCTGAAAATACTTGTGGTATACTTTGGCTAAGCATTTCTCTTAAACTATCTACATCATTTGTATAAATACTCATTATTTCTCCATGTGGTCTACTATCAAAATATCTGATAGGTAATTTTTGCATATGTTCAAATAATTGTTTACGTATTTTGTTTAATATTCCCTGAGATATGTTTATCATTAATCTATTGTAAATATATGTAGCTATTACTCCAACTAAATATATTAATGCCATTGTCATTATAACATTTAATAATGCTGTATAATCAGGATTTTGACTTCCTAGAAGTGGAGTAATAAAATCATCTATTAGATATTTAATAAATTCAATACCAGCTACTCCTACTAATGAACTTATAATAATACTAATTAAAACAACTGCTAATTGTAATTTATAAGTAGAAAATACATATCCCAAAAGTCTTTTTATTATTGTTAATTTTGAGGTTTTCTTTTTATTCTCCATCTTCTTGTCCATCTCCTTTCTTTTGAGTTTCATATACTTCTCTATAAATTTCATTTGTTTTTAGTAACTCTTCTGATGTTCCTATTCCATCAATTTCTCCATCATTTAATACTATAATTCTATCTGCATCTTCTATTGATGTTACTCTTTGTGCTATTATTATTTTTGTTGTATTTGGTATTTCTTCTCTAAATGCTTTTCTTATAAGACTATCTGTTTTTGTATCTACAGCACTTGTAGAATCATCTAAAATTAATATTTTTGGTTTTTTAAGAATTGCTCTTGCAATACATATTCTTTGTTTTTGGCCTCCAGATACATTTGTTCCACCTTGGTCCAAAACTGTTTCATATTTTGATGGGAATTCTTGTATAAATCCATCTGCTTGTGCTAATTTACATACATCTTCTAATTCTTCTAGGTCTGCATTTTTCTTTCCCCAACGTAAATTTTCTGCAATTGTTCCAGAAAATAATACATTTTTCTGCAATACCATTGCTACTGAGTCTCTTAATGCATGTATATCATAATCTTTTACATTAACTCCTCCAACTTTAATTTCACCTTTTGTCGCATCATAAAGTCTTGGAATTAATTGTACTAATGTTGATTTTGAACTTCCTGTTCCTCCTATAATTCCTATTGTTTCTCCTTCTTTTATTTCTAAATTGATATTTTTTAATGCAAATTTATTTTTATCTTTTTCGTCACTATAGCAGAAACTAACATTTTTAAATGATATAGAACCATCTTTTACTTCTTTTATTGGATTTTCTGGATTTTTTAGAACTGGTTCTTCTTCTATTACTTCCATTATTCTTTCTGCTGATGATTGTGATATTATTATCATTACAAATACCATTGATAACATCATTAAACTTGATAATATTTGCCATGCATATGTAATGATACTAGATAATTGACCTGTTTGCATACTTCCACCAACTATTAGTTTTGCTCCAAACCATGATATTAATAAAATACTTGTATAAATTGTTAATTGCATTACTGGACTATTGAAGGCTACTATTTTTTGGGCTTTTATAAAGTTTTTGTATACTTCATCATTTACTTCTTTAAATTTCTGTTCTTCTGTTTCTTCACGAACATATGCTTTTACTACTCTTATTGCATTTAAATTTTCTTGTACTACTCTATTTAATTTGTCGTATTTTTTGAATACTTTTTCAAAAATTGGATGTGCTTTTGTTGCTATTAAAAATAAAATAATTCCTAAGAATGGAATTGCAACTAAAAAGATTAAAGATAATTTTCCACTAATTGATAATACCATTAAAAGTGCAAATATCATCATTATTGGTCCTCTTACTAATATACGTATTATCATTTGAAATGCCATTTGTACATTTGTTACATCTGTTGTCATTCTTGTTACTAAACTTGATGTTGAAAATTTGTCTATATTTTCAAATGCATAATCTTGTACTTTATGAAACATTTCTTTTCTTAAGTTTTTAGCATATCCTGCTGATGCTATTGCTGCAAACCTTCCTGATAACATCCCAAATATTAATGACATTATTGCTGATATTATTAGTAATATTCCCATTTCTAAAATGTAACGAATATCACTGTTTTGTATTCCTACATCTATTATTCTTGCCATAAGAAGTGGTATTATTACTTCCATTACAACTTCTAATATAACAAATATAGGTGTAAGTATTGCTTGTTTTTTGTATTCTTTAACATATCTTGCTAGTTTTTTTATCATTTTTTCTCCTTCCTTTCTTTTTTTCTATTAGTTTCAAAATATTATTTTATGACAATTTTTTTTATTTGTCAAGAAAAAATGAGGATAAAATCCTCATTTTTATTTTTTATAACATTACTTTATTGTTCATCTCCAGGTATTAAAATATCTGTATTGTCTACTTTTAATGCAAAATAAGGTTTCTCCTTATCTTCTTCTTTTAAATAAACTATAAAATCATCATTAAAAATAAATTCTCTGTTTATATTTGATACTCCCATTTTAAGAAGTTCTATTAATGCTTCACTTTTTACACTTCCACCATAATTATTTAATTCGAAATCTATTGTTTGTAATGCTTGTCTAATATACCATTTAGTACCTTTTATTCTTTTTCCACAAAGTTCATCATAATTTATTTCATCACTTATTTTTATATATGGTATATTTAAAACATCATTTTCATTCCAGTCTTTTTCACCTGTATATTTTAATTGTTTTTCTTTCATTTCTTGATAGTTTTCTTCAAAACTTTTATTTTCTCCTGTTGACCTATATAAATAAACTTCTTCTTTTTCTTTTGTTTTTAATTTTATTGCAAAATCTTCTTTTGAATTGTAAAATAATATTTCTACATTTTTACTTGCTTCTTGTGATGTATTTGGTTCTAAACCAAAATATTTTACTTTTTCTTCTGAATTACCAAATGTTTTACTTTCTAAAGTGGGGAATTTTTCTAAATAGTTAAATTCTTTTTTTAGCATAGCATATAAAACATACCCCTCTGGATTTCCCCATTCGACTCTATCTATTATTTTACTATCTTCATTAAATTTTTGTTTTATACCATTTTGAATTTCATTTTTTAATTCATATGTTGCTCCTCCATGTATTTTAAAATAAGAATTTGAATTAAGTTGTTCTTCTGTAAATAATTGTTTGTTTAATTCATCAGCTATAGGAGGATTTCCTTCTTCAAATTCTATTTTTTCTCCAATAACATCATTCATTAAATCATTCCATACTAAATTAAATGTCCCTACCCATACTTTATTGCTGTCTATTGTTGATATTTTACTTGTAAAAGTAGGTGTCATATCTGTTTTTCCTGAAAATTTTTCTACAATTTTTATTGTTGCATATACTCCTCCTGCTAATACAATACTGATACAGATTACTAATAGAATAATTTTTGAAACTTTTTTCATTTCATCAAATCCTTTCTTTATTAGAATTTTACGTAATTCTTTATTTCAAAAGCACTTTTTTGACCATTTAAATATTCATTTTTATTAAAATTCATCATCTAGTAAAAAATCTATTAAGTTTACATGTTTTATTCCATTATATTCGTAAGTAAATTTATCTAAAGAAATAACATATTTAGGATAATTATCGTTTATGACATTATATGCTCCAAATTCTCTAATTTTAGTATCTTCGTTAGGTATACTAAAAGCAACTTGTATATAAATTTTTTTATTTGGTTTAGTTGCCACAAAATCTATTTCTCCTTTTTTTGTTTTTCCTGTATAAACATCATATCCTTTTATTATTAATTCATTATAAACAATGTTTTCAATTGCATAGCTTTTATCTATTTCTGTCTTGTTATTTTTTATTTGTGCTATTCCTAAATCTGTAACATAATATTTATTCAAAGTTTTTAAAACTGCTTTTCCGTGAATATCATATCTATAGACTTTTCTAATTAATAAAGCTTTACATAGAGCATCTAAGTAAGAATATATGGTCAATGTAGAAACTTCTCTTCCTTCGTTTTTTAAAAAATTTATAATATTTTCAGCTGAAAATTCTCTACCTATTGTATCTATAATATATTGTAAAATTAAATTAAATAATGCTGTATCTCTTATTTTTAATCTTTCTACTACATCTCTTAATATAATAGAATCAAAAACTCCGTATAAATAATTTTTTATAGATTCTTCATTTTTAAATTCAAATCTATTAGGTAAGCTTCCCCATTTCATATAATTGTTGAATATTTCATCATTTGATTCTTTTCCTTGTAATTGTAATACTTCTTTATAAGATAAAGGATTTATTCTAAAACTTACATATCTTCCTGAAAGTACTGTTGATAATTCTTCTGATAAGAGTCTACTATTTGAACCAGTAATAAATATACTTACTTTTTCTGAAGCTCTAAGAGAATTTACTACTTTTTCAAAATTATCTACATTTTGTATTTCATCAAAAAACAAATAATACATTGAATTATCTTTAATTTTGTCTTTAATATATTTATTTAATTTTTTATAATCTGTTAGTTCTTCAAATTCTATAAATTCAAAATTAATATATATGATATGTTCTATATCTATTCCCTTATTTCTCAATTCTTCTATTATTTGTTCTAATATGACTGATTTTCCACTTCTACGAATCCCTACTAAAATTTTTACTAAATCACTATCATAAAAATCTCTAATTCTTTTTAAATATAGTTCTCTTTTTAACATATTCATCACCTATATTTATTATAAAATTTAATTGCAATTTTGTCAAGTTATTTTTATATGCAAAAATAACTTTTTGTTCTGTATTTTTATTTTTTTATATAAAAATTTTATTTAACACAATCATTTACAATATTATTCATATTCTGCAAAAAATTTTTTGGAAAATTTTTTTAATGATTTTTGTAAATATTTAAAATTAAAAAGGAGACAATAATTTTTGATGGAGGTGAAAAAAATGAATAAAACAATAAAATTCATTTTATTTTTTATAGTAACAGCTATTTTTGCAATTATGCTACCAAATTATAGTAAGGCTGCAACAACAGCTCATGATGAGGAATCTTTAAATAGTGTAATTTCAAGTGCAGACTCAGGAGCAACAATAACATTACAAAATGATATTACAGTAACAAAACCAATTGTAATAGCTAAAGAATTAACAATTGATGGTAATGGTCATAATGTAGTTGGTTCTAAAGATTGGACATCTACATCAGGAAATCAAACAATGTTTACAGCTCAATTTTCTGCAGCTAAACTTACATTAAAAAATATTCAATTGAAAAATGGTCCAAAATATGGTGTACAATCTTATGATGGTGCAACTGTTATTTTAGATAATGTTTCAATTTCAGGATTTAAATATGGCGGTGTTCTTGCAAATGGTGGTAATGTTGAAGTAAAAAGATTACATTTAGGAAAAAATGGCACAGGAGCCAATAATGGTATAGAAATTGACAAAGGTGCTTCAGCTACAAATAATCCAACTTTAGTAATGAATGGGGTATTAACTACTGAATCAAATGAAAATGTAGTTCGTCCAGCTGAAAATGGTCATTTAACAGATTTTACTATTACAAATACACCTGATACAACAAATAAAGTTGTTTTATCAGGAAATAAAGTAGTATTAACTGATAAAAATAATAATGTTATTTCAGAAACAACTATACCTGATAAAGCTACACCAAATGTAGATGTAAAACAATTAATTGTTACTATTTTTGTTAATGATGTAACTTATAAAATAACAGTAAATTCAGGTGAAAAAATAACTGCTGATTTATTAAAAACTCATATTAAATTAGGAGAAAATCAAGTTGTTGATGGATTCTATACAGATGCAAATTTTGCTAATGCTTTTGATTTTAATAATCCTATAACTGCTGATACAACTGTTTATGCAAAAATTTCAAAAGTTGAAACAACTATACCAGAAACTACACCAGAAGTAAATAATGGAGTAAAAGATGAAACTCCAAAAACTGGTGTTCAAAATTATTTGGGAATCGCTGTATTAACTATATTATTCTCAGTAATAGCAATTGCAACTATTAACAAGAAAAATATTAAAGGATAGTCTTTTTAGTCTATCCTTATATAATATATTTTTGGAGTTAGTATGAAAAAAACTAAAAAAATTTATATTTTAATATATTTTATTTTAGTTTTATTAATTATTTTATCGATTATATATATCATAAATTCGTTTTTATTAAAAAAAGAAGCTATTGAGGAAAGTAATTTATTAAATGACATTGATAGTGATAAGATTGTAAATAATGTTTCTAGAAAGCAAACAGATTTAATCACAGAAAACACTCCTGTTGAAACACTACCTCAAGAAACAGAAAGAATGCTTAAAGTAAAAGAACTTAAAAGCCAAAATTCTGATATTGTAGGCTGGTTAGAAATACCTGGTACTAGCATTAATTATCCGGTTTTACAAGGTGCTGATAATGAATATTATATGAAGCATAATTATAAAAAACAAAAATCTAAAAATGGTTCAATTTTTTTAACAAAAGATTATAATTGGGAAATTCCAAGTAGTAATTTGTTAATATATGGTCACAATTTAAATAATGGTACGATGTTTCAAGAATTATTAAAATATTCTAATCAATCTTTTTATGAACAACACCCTAGAATTCGTTTTACGACTGTTGATGATGATTCAGAATATGAAATTATCGCTGTTTTTAAATCAAGAGTATATTATCAATCAGAAAAAAATGTTTTTAGGTATTATTTTTTTGTTAATGCTGAAACAGAACAAGAATATAATGAGTTTATAAATAATGCAAAAAATGCATCTTTATACGATATTGCTCCAACTGCTAAATATGGAGACCAATTAATTACTTTATCTACTTGTTCTTATCATGTTAAAGATGGAAGATTTGCAGTAGTTGGAAAAAAATAGAAAATTTATAACAGTCATACAATTACAAAATAATTGTATGACTGCCCTATCCTTTCATATCTTTTTATTTAATAATTATCCACATTTCAATTTTTATTTTTTTGAATTGTAAATTTAAATTGTGAAAAAAACACATAAAATATATAATTTGTAATAAAAAATTGCCAATCTTTTGACCAGATTTTGCTATCTTCCTTTTTATTCATTTATAACATTTTCGATATGAAAAGGATAGTATAGGCTGTTAGCTTTTTTCTCATTTACCTTGCTAAATAACTTTGCAAGCACCCATTTTTTAAATATCTATTTCAAACTCTATTGAATTTAATTTTGAAATTTCAAAATCTGTATCTTGAATTTTCTTTTCTAAAATTTCGTATTCTTCTCTTATTTGATTAATATCAAAATTAATTGTTTTACATTCAAAATATGAATTATTTACTTCTGTTACTCTTTTCTTTACACTTTTTTGTGATAATAAATAATTATATAGATTTTTCATTTTTCTTAAATTTGTATTATCAACTAGTGCTTCTTGGATTGTTCTCCCATCTGGTAATTTAAATGTATTGTTTTTTTGGAATATCATAGATTTAATTTTTGTAATTTTTTCTTGTGTTTTTTTATATTCTTCAAAATCTTTTGTAAAGTCTTCTTTGTAGTCTTCAATTATATTAACTGTTCCATCTAATTCTTGTGTAGAAGTATTATATGCATATTCTTTTAATTCATATCCATATGCTGAGAATTTTCTCTCCTCTTCTACTACAATATTCATTAAATTAGATAAATTTGTTTTCATATTCTTCACTCCAATCTTTTTTGTTAATTATATTATCTTATTTTTCTTTCGTCAATATTATTTATAAATAGTTTTGGTATTTTTTTATTCTATTTTCATAAATTTTAAAGAGGTGATTTTAATGCTCTTAGAAGAATATATGATAGAAAAAACTAAAATAAAATTTTATGATGATTGTGTAGTTAAAGATACTGCCGAACAAAAAAAATATATCGATAATGTAATTATTAATCTAATAGAAAAATCCTTTTCATAGAAAGGAGAATTTATGCAAAACGGCACATATGCAATATATTTAAGAAAATCCAGAGAAGATATTGAAGCTGAAAAATATGGTGAAGGTGAAACTTTAGCAAGACATGAAAAAATTTTAACTACTTTAGCTTCAAGCCGAAATCTGCCTATTTCAAAAATTTATAGAGAAGTTGTTAGTGGTGAAACTATTAGCGAAAGAAAAGAAATGCAAAAACTTCTTAGAGATGTCGAAAATGAAAAATGGACTGGTATTTTAGTTGTTGAAGTAGAAAGACTTGCCCGTGGTGATACTTCTGACCAAGGCATTGTTGCAAAAGCTTTTAAATATTCTCATACAAAAATTATCACTCCTGTTAAAACTTATGACCCAGATAATGAATTTGATGAAGAATATTTTGAATTTGGCTTATTTATGTCTAGAAGAGAATATAAAACAATTAATAGACGTTTGCAAAGAGGTCGTGAACTTTCAGTACAAGAAGGTAAATTTGTTGGAAATATTGCTCCTTTTGGATATGATAGAGTAAAACTAAAAGATGCAAAAGGATATACTTTATCTATAAATCAAGATGAAGCACCTATTGTAAAAGAAATTTTTAGATTATATTGTTTTGAAAATACTACTATAAATTCAGTTACAAAACATTTAAATAATTTAAATTTAAAGCCTAGAATTGCAAATGAATGGAGTATTTCTTCTGTTAAAGATATTCTCTCTAATCCTACATATATCGGTAAAATTGTTTGGAATAGAAGAAAACAAAATAAGAAAACAAAAAATGGACATCTTATAATTAGTAGACCTCGTAATCAAGATTATTTAATTTATGACGGATTACATGAACCTATTATTGATAATAAGACTTGGGAATTAGTACAAGAAAAAAGAAAACAAAATACTCCAAAAGTAAAACATAATAACATTATTCAAAATCCATTAGTTGGTCTAGTATTTTGTGAAAAGTGCGGAAAACCTATGCAAAGACGACCTTATACAAAAGCTGATAAACCTTCCTCCCTTATTTGTCCAAATCCAAAATGTGATAATATAAGTTCTAAACTTTATATTGTAGAAAATAAAATCATTGAGGCTTTAAAAATATGGTTTAAAAATTATAAAGTAAATTATGATATTAAAAGTAATTTTAATACAGATAATAACAAGATAATAGAGCAATCTATTTTAGCAACAAAAAAAGAATTAGCAAAAGAAAATGCTAAACTTGATAATGTTTATAGCTTTTTGGAAAACGGTCTTTATAATAAAGATGAATTTATTACTCGTTCAAAAGCTATTAAAGATAATATTCAAAATTTAAAAATTAAATTAGAAGAATATAAATCTTTATTACAGAGTAATAAAAATTTTCCAAAAGAAACCATGAAACCCAAATTAGAAAATATAATTGATTTATATGATAACTTAGAAACAGCTGAAGATAAGAATATATTCTTAAAAAGCATAATTTCAAAAATTACATATTTAAAAATAGAAAAAGCTATTAAAAAAAGTTCTAACTCAACAAATTTTGAATTACATATATACCCTAAATTCTTAGCCTGATTAGTTTATGACTATTGATTATAAAGCAGTATTAAAAAGACAGTTCACCAAGTGACACATCATATTTGTATATTAAACCATCTGGACTATTTTTCCAATTTATCTGATGCAGTATATTCCAAAATGGAACACACTGATTTTTCATCTTCTTGATAACATCATGGAACACATTCTTCAGTACCAATATCATTTAAAATAGCTTTTGCATTTTGGTCAGGCATACCAAATCTTTGAGACAAATATCTTAAAGAAGCTGCAAGTTCTCCATCTGGACCTCCATATTGAGAAATAATTACTTTTGCAAGACGAGGGTCTGTGCATTTGATATTAACTGGATATTGTAACATTTTATTATAAGTCCACATTTAAAAATTCCCCCTTTCCCAAGGCCACCCTTGGTTCAATCTGGAGGAATTTTAATAATTTTTTATGCAGATAAAGAAAATTTATAATTTATACTAATATTTTTATCATCTATAATAATTTTATTTATTAATTTAAAAACTAAACCTATATTTTTATCATTGATTTCATTAAAATTTAATAATTCTTTTATTAAATCATTATATTTTGTTGTATTAGGAATATATATTTCATGTTTCTCTATGTCAATTTCTAATTGTTGTTTTTGTTCTTCATACTTATTAATAAGACTAGAAAATGTATCTTGTGAAATTATACCTGAAATCTTGTCTTCATATAAATTACTTATTAATTTATTAATTTCTCTTTTTTTATTTTCAATTTTTATAATATGATTTTTATTATTTTCTTTGTTTTGAACACCGATTAAATTTTAAATCTCTAATATTCAAATATTGTTGTATATTATTTTTTAATGATTTTCTAACAATTTCTATTAATTCATCTTCTCTAATATGGACACCTTTACAAATATCTTTTCCATATTTTTTATAATTTGAGCATATACATCTAAAATATTTACCATGATTTTTGTTATATGTAATTTTACCACCACAATTACAGTAAACCAATCCTGTTAATATATGTCTTTTTTTATTAGAATAATTCCACTCATTAGCTTGTTTGTCTAACATTTCTTGTACGGTATTATAAACATTTCTGCTTATTATACCAGGATAATTATTTTCTATTATTATTTGATTTTCTAAAGATACTTTTTCCGTTTTAGGGATTTTATAATTTATTTTTTTATTTTTTAATTGAACTAAATCTCCTACATAGCTTCTATCTCTTAATATTTTATTTATCATTGTAGAATTCCATTTATACATTTTTTGTTTTGCTTTTGGATTATAATAGTTTGTTGTTTCTTGCTTATGTTGTAATGGAGTTTTTATCCCCCACTCATTAAATTTTGTTGCAATTTGTGTTTTTGAATTTCCTAACATATATAAATCAAAAATTTTTCTAACATTATCAGCAACATCTTCATCTATTAATATATTATTTTTATTGTGTATATCTTTTTTTAGTCCATATGGTAAAAAAGGTTTTATACATTCTCCTGCATTTGCTTTTGTGGTAATTGCTGTTCTCACCTTATTAGAAATATCTTTTGCATACATATCATTAAATACTGCTTTAAATGGTGTTATATCACTACTAAAATTATTTATATCAAATGTATCTATATTATCATTAACTGCTATATATCTTACTCTTTTTTCTGGAAAATATTTTTCTATAAATCTTCCTGTTTCTATGTAGTCTCTTCCTAGTCTTGATAAATCTTTTGTTATAACTAAATTAATAATTTTATTTTCTATGTCTTTTATCAATCGTTGAAAAGCTGGTCTATTAAAATTTGTTCCAGTATAACCATCATCTGAATAAATATCTATTAAATTCCAGTTTTTTTCTGATACAACTTTTTTAAGAAATTTAATTTGATTTTCAATGCTTTCTGATTGACTTTTATATTTTGCTTCTTTTTCATCTTCTCTTGATAATCTTACATATATAGCTACATTCCATGTATATTGGTTTGATGAATAATTATTTGACTCATACATGTTTTCCCTCCTATCTTGAGTCTATAACTATTTCTTATCTTTTAAAATAAAAAAAAGAATTATTCTCATCAATCCATTCTTGAATTAAATCTAATAATCTTTTTCCATCTTCAGTGTATATTTCTTGTATATTTTCATTCAATTAAATCACCTCTATACACTATATGCACTTAGGTAATTATTATAGAATTTCATTTTATTTATAAAAAAAATAGTGAAGAAATAATTTCCTCAACTATTTTTTTGAATTGAATATAATATTTACAAGATATATTTTACATCAAATTTTTTAATATGTCTTGAATTATTTTTTACCTTTTTTTATCTTTATATTGTTTTTTGACAAAATCCCCCTATAATATTCATGGTTGAAATTTTGATTTTTTATTGATAAAATCCAAAAAAATAATTTAAGAAGGAGATTTTGTTTTGGAAGAATTAATAAAAAACACTTTAAATGGCGATAAACATTCTTTTGAAGTTTTAATTGATTCTGTCAAAAGCGATTTATATCGTGTTGCTCAAGCAAAACTTAAAAATCTTGACGATGTTAATGATGCTATTCAAGAAACTATTTTTAAGGCTTTTGATAAATTACATACTTTGAAAGAACCTAAACTTTTTAAAACTTGGATTATAAGAATTTTAATTAATGAATGTAATATCATTTATAGAAAAAAGTATAGACAAACTAAAATTTTTAATAAATTATCTATTTCTAAAACTACAGTTGAAATTGCCAATCCTTTTAATATTACTGAAGATAAGATTGAT
The DNA here is from genome assembly GCA_944388705.1 of uncultured Clostridia bacterium. Classification (GTDB taxonomy): domain Bacteria; phylum Bacillota; class Clostridia; order TANB77; family CAG-508; genus CAG-269. Next base: position 21,413 of record CALXJU010000003.1, on the reverse strand, counting down.
TTTGATATATTATTAAAACATTTGAATGAAAAAGAGCAATTAATTTTAGCTTTACATTATAATAGTAAATATACTCCTGATGAAATATCTGATATTTTGGGTATTAATGCAAATACTATAAAAAGTACAATCTATAGAACAAAACAAAAACTTAGAAAATATTTGGAAAAGGAGGAGTTAGATAATGAATCAAGAAAATAATGATAATTTAGATAAAATTTTATTTGATGCATATGAAAAAAATAAAGATATTCCTCTTTCTACTCAAAACACTATTGATAATACTATTGATAATATTTTTGCTAAGAAAAGTACTAAACACAAAAGTTCTTTTGATTTTATATTGAAAAGAGTTGCTATTTTAGTAATCTCACTTAGTGCTATTACTGCTTCTACTGTTTTTGCTAAAGATATTATTAATTTCTTTACTTCTATTTTTACTAATAGCAATGAAGGTGTAGATACTGCAGTTGAAAATGGATATGTACAAAATGTAGATATGGATTTTATTGAAGATAACAATTTAGGTGTTAAGGTTGATTATGTTCTTATGGATGACCATAATCTTAATATTTCTTTTGTGTATAAGTATATGGGTAATGATGTGGAACAAATTACTGGATTGGATTTTATGGATATTACTATTAAAGATGAGAAGGAAAATGTTTTATGTGTATTATCACAAGATAATCAAGCTGATAATAATACTACTATTATACAAAATATCGCTAAATTTGTTAATAATCAACAAATTATTGATAATTCAACAATTAGAAGTTCTTTATGGATAACTTCTGAGAGTTTGCCTAAATCCGAAATACTATATATTTCAATAAACAATATTTCTTTAAAAACTGAAAATAAAATTATAAATATAGATGGTAATTGGAATTTTTCGATAAACTTAGTTGATAAATTTGTATATAGAACTAGTTATAAATATAACTGTAGTAATAATAAATATGTTAATAACGTAGAAACATTACTTACTGATACTTCTTTAAGTATTGCTTTGGAATTAAATACTTCTTTTGACAAAAATATTATCTATTCTCATAATTCTACGATTTTAAGAGATGTTAATAATAAAGATTATTCTCGTATTAGAATGTTGTTTAAGAATGTTACAAAATCAAGTAGTATAGTAACAATCTTTTATCCAATTACAATTTATGATACAAATATTGATAAGTTATTTTTACACATTGATTTAGATATAGATAAAAGTATAGATATAGAATTATCAAAATAGGAGGCACCGTTAAGATGCCTCTTTTGCAAGAAAATGATTCATTTTTTAAAATCACTTTATCTCTAAAAATTTTAAATAAAATTTTTTATTAGCCCCACGTATCGAAATACATGCAAACTCTTAAATTAGAACTGCTACCTGTTACTAAGTAGTATTTGAAATAATAAGTCCTATTGGGTACAATTTTTATTCCTGATTCTGTAGTCGCTCCACCATCTGCTGTTACAGTAGAAACCAACAAACAGTTATTGTTATAATCCCATAATTGTGCCTGAATTTGTTTGTTGGGCTGTGGTGTTCCATCCGCTCCGGTTACTTCAATTGTAAAATCTAGATAGTTTCCTGCATACTTCCGGTCAGCACCACGATAATAAGTCCCATTCATTGTAAAACAGGACTGTATAAGATATGTTGATACACCATTCTCATCTGTGCTTTGTGGTGTGAGTTCCATCTCGTACCGGACTCTTCCATCTTCCATTTCTTCAACAGATATAACCTTTGCATTTGAAGTCATATCCTCACCTTCAGCCGCAAATGTTACCATTGAAAAATTGGTAACACACATTGCCAATGCAACTACAAGAGCAACAATCCGTTTCTTAGTCTTCATAGATTTTCCTCCTTATACTTTGACCTAATTAAATCATTTTCCTGCTAAACCAATAAGTTAGTTTGAAATTTATCTTAAACTTAACTATTGATTTCTAATATTTACAACAATTCTTGTACATTTTCGTACATTTCTTGATAATTTTAACACGAAAAGTTAGAAAAAATAAAAAAAGGTAAAAAAAGATAAAAATTTTTTTACTTTTTTAGACATTTTTTTAATATTTTGCATTCGATTATTAATTTTCTGCATCTAATGATTGGGAGATGGGATAAAAATGTTAAATTTACTTATTATTAATAAAGATATTAAACATTCAATGAAATTATTAAATGAATTTGCAAAAAATGATGAAATTAAAGTTTATAATATAACTGATTCATTATCAGACGGTATGAAACTTTTAAATACTGGTATTATAGATATAACTATAATACATCCTGATTGTGAAATTGTTGAAATTATTAACTCTTTAAAAAAATTATCAAAACCTTACAGAGAAAAATGCAAAAAATCTATAATAATATTATCTAATAATTCTACAGAAAAGATAGAAGATGAGTTTATATATAGCTTTTTAAGTGATGATGAAAATATTTCTAATATTTATGCAAAAACTTGTGAACTCGTGAAAAATAGATTTTTAAACATTAATAAAACTGATTTAATTTCAAAAATAAATAAAGAATTAGAATATATTGGTTATAATATGTCATATACAGGAACAAAATATTTATCTGAATGTATTGCTTTAATTTATACAAACCATGATTATAGTGAAAGTTTAAATAAAAATATATATCCTATAATTGCTAAAAAACATAATAAAACTGTTAATAATGTTAAGTGTAGTATTACATGTGCAACTACATCTATGTTTTATGATTGTGATGAAACTAGATTAAAAAAATATTTTAATTTTTATACAGCTATTAAACCTAAGCCTAAAGTTGTTATTTTTACAATTTTAAATAAACTTGCTATGTAATTTTTAATCATATTTTAAAAATGTGAAACAAATTCAACTTTTTTATCAAAAATGTTTCACATTTTTAAATTTTGTGGTATAATTAAAATGTGAAACAAATCCATGTTTTTTAATTAAAAATGTTTCACATTTTTAAAGGAGGGATTAGTATATGGAAGAAAAAATTGAAATTATGGAACTTCTTCACAATAAGCAATTACTTGAACACGAATTACAATCTCTTTCTTATGGAGCTGTTGAAATAAGAGAAAGTGATTCAAATAAATATATATATGTACATTATAGAGAAGACGGTATTTCCTTAACGAAATATGTTGGTGAATATTCTGATGAATTATATAATTTAATACTAAATAATAGTATAAAAGCAAAAGAATTAAAAAAACATATAAGAGATATTAACAAAAAACTAAAACAATTAAATTATATAGAAACTGAACTTTCTTCAAAAGTAGAACAAAATATAGATTTTGCAAAAAGACACTTAGTAGACACTATCTATAATCAAGCGATATTAGAAGGTGTTGCAACTACTTTTGCAGATACTGAAAGTATTATTGAAGGTGGTAAAGTTAATAATATGACATCAGAAGATATTCTAAAAATCATAAATTTAAAACATGCATGGGAATTTATATTAAATAAAAATGTTATTTTAAGTGATACTAATTTTTCTTTATTATGTGAAATTAATAAGATGATTGAAGAAGGTTTTTATTATTCAGCTGGAAAAGTCAGAACTGTTCCTGTAACTATTGGTGGCACAAAATGGAAGCCTGAATTACCTATAGAAAGTATAATAAAAGAAGAGTTAGAAACAATTTTAAATAAAGATATTGATGATATTGATAAATCTATTGAACTTTTATTATATATAATGAAAAAACAAATATTTATTGATGGAAATAAAAGAACTTCAATAATATTTTGTAATCATTATCTTATTTCTAAAGGAAAAGGAATAATAGTAATTCCAGCAGATTTAACAGAAAAATTTAAGGATTTACTTATTTTATATTATGAAGGAAAAGATGAAAATACTATCAAAAAATTTATAAAAGAAATGGGGTATATTTCTCTATAAATAATAAATATTAAGTGCTAGCATAAAAATACTAGCACTTTTCAAATTATAATATATAATTTTTTACTTATCAAAATAAAATCCAACACACAACTTTTCTTTAAAATCGTTAGTTAATTCTATTTTAGTTAGTTTTCCATTCATATTATATGATGACAATTCGATTTTTGAATATGTATTATAAATATAACCTTGTATTTCTTTATCATTACATCTAGTTTGGTCTAAATAAACCCTATATTCATTATCTATATATTGTATATCAAAAATACTCATTGAGTAATCTATTTTATCTTGTACCCTAACAATTCTTATAAAATCCTCTTTATTATTATTTGTGTTTTCTACAAATTCTTCTATTCTCAATTTATTATTAGAAATCACTTCTAAATTATAAATTACAACACAATTATCTAAAATAGCTTGTTCTTTTGAATAGTCTCTTGGAAGTTCTTCTAATAGCACATAATCATCAGATTTAGGAATATTCTTCTCTTTATTAAGATTTATATATTCATATGCTGTTGTAAGCCCATACACTAGTCCTGAAGTTCCTAAGAGAACTAATACTATTGATATAGTAGTTGTTAATAATTTTTTTATCTTATAATTATATGTATTTTTTTGCTTTGTTTTTAATGTATAATTAATTCTATGTTCAATTTGTTGTGGTATTGTAACATTTTTTTGACTTAAATCTCTTAAGCTTTCTTCAATTTCTTTCATACAATTCACCTCCATATTCTTCTCTTAATTTATCTTTTGCCCTTCTTATTTTAGTTTTAATAGTATTTTCATTTTTGTTCATAATATGACCAATTTCTTTTGTTGTATATCCTGAATAATAATATAAGGTTAAAATTGTTTGTTCATCTAGCGACAAATTTTTTATAAACATTTCAAAATTCATTTTTTCTAAATTATCATTCACTTCAATATACTTGTCCATTTCATTTTCTTCAATTGAAATATTGTATTTTTTCTTTTTGTTATAAATATTATTACATTTACTTATTAGTATTTTTATTAACCATGTTTTAAATACTTTATTATTTTTTAGTTTTTGAATATTTTTATAACAAGTTAATATTGTATCTTGTATTGCATCTGCCATATCATCTAAATTATCAAGTCTTGTCCTTGCTATGCAATATAAGTCGTTTTTCATAGAATTTATTAATTCATCAAATGCTTCATCATCTTCTTTGGCTTTTTTTACTAATTCTTCCAATTTGAGTTCCTCCATTTTTAATATGTACATATTTATACTTATTAGACCATATGTAAGTCAATATTAGTTTCAACAAAATTTAATATTTTGCATTTTTCATATATAATTAGTTACTCCAAAAACAAACGAACCCCATGGTTCTTCAAGCCATCTCCATTTATTACATGGAAATTGAATAGTCAATGGTCCATAAACTTTTTGATATTTATCTGTTAACTCTCTGTATTCTTTACTATATTTTCTGTGTAAGCATAAAGCTTTTTCATCATCTGGATGAGTGTCTAGATATAAACCTAATTCAACAATAGCAAAATTTAAACATTTTATTTTTTCAAACATTTCTTCTCTAGTATTATTATATTCACAATCATTATTTGACATAGAATTATTAGTCATATAAACAGAATAATTATTATTCATCATACAATTGCAATTTCTGTTATCATTTTCGTTCATTATCTATTACACCCCTCTCCTATTTTATTTGTTGCTTCAATAAATTCGTTAGTTCTCATAGATTGACATGGTTCATAAGGACTAACTAATTCTGGAAAAATTGTTCCCATTTTTAAGCCAACACATGGTTTAAATGTTTTATCCATATATTGTATTGGAACATAACTTTGTGCCAACATTGGATTTTCTGGGAATACACCAATTTCGTAATCTTCATCAAATCCACATTCACATTGGTCTTTATTACATTCTTCATAAGCACATGGACATACATTATCACACTTATCTTCAATTAAATTCATATTTGAATTTTGTGCATTATTCATGCAATAGCATTTTTTATATCTACGTCTTAACATTTTTGTTCCTCCTTTTTTTATTTTACTACATTATATGACAAAAAAAGTAAAAGAGTTAACATTTTTAAAAATGCTAACTCTTTTTTATTATTCATTAATTGTAGAAATTCCTAATGTAATTTCTTCTAAAACATCTAATACAGCATTTACAGTATCTAATGATGTAAACATTGGTATATTATTTTGTGTTGCACAACTTCTTATATATGTTCCATCTGTTTCTTGTTCTATAGAATCTACATTTCTTGTATTAATTACATAACTCACATAACCTTTTCTTAAAGACTCTAAAATTTCTTCACTTCCTTCACTAATTTTTTTCTTTACTCTTGTTCTTATTCCATGTGATTTTAAGAAATTAGCCGTTCCTTTTGTAGCTTCTATATTAAATCCTAAATTATAAAATCTTCTGATTAATGGTAATGCTTCTTCTTTATCTTTATCTGCAATTGTTACAAAAATAGTTCCATAATTTGATAATTTCATTCCTGAAGATTGTAATGCTTTATATAATGCTCTTGTAAGTTTTTTATCATAACCAATTGCCTCTCCTGTTGATTTCATTTCAGGAGAAAGTGTTGCATCTAGTCCTGATAATTTTGAGAATGAAAATGCAGGTGCTTTTACATACCATTTTTCTTTTTCTTTTGGATATATTTCATTAATTCCTTGTTGTCTTAAAGATTTTCCAAGCATAGCTAAAGTTCCTATATCAGCTAAAGAATATCCTGTTGATTTTGATATAAATGGAACTGTTCTTGATGACCTTGGATTTACTTCTATAACATAAACATCTTCATTTTTGTCAACAATAAATTGAATATTATATAATCCTATAATTCCTATTCCTAATCCTAATTTAACTGTATATTCTATTATCTTATCTTTTGCTTTTTGGCTAACACTAAATGTAGGATATACACTAATACTATCTCCAGAATGAATTCCTGTTTTTTCAACATGTTCCATAATTCCTGGGATGAATACATCTTTTCCATCACATACAGCATCTACTTCTAATTCTTTTCCCATTATATATTTATCCACTAATACTGGTTGTTTTGTATTAATTTCTACTGCTGTTTTCAAATATTTTTCTAATGCCTTTTGATTAGAAACTATTTGCATTGCTCTACCACCTAATACATAACTTGGTCTTACAAGTACAGGATATCCAATTTCATTTGCAACTTTAATTCCGTCTTCTATATTTGTTACCGCTTCTCCTCTAGGTTGTAATAATTTTAATTTTTTCATAACTCTTTCAAATGCATCTCTATTTTCTGCTTTTTCTATTGCATCAACATCTGTACCAATAATTTTTACTCCTAATTTTGAAAGTGGTCCTGCTAGATTTATTGCAGTTTGTCCACCTAATGATGCAACTATTCCTTCTGGTTTTTCTAAATCAATAATGTTCATAACATCTTCTACTGTTAATGGTTCAAAATATAATTTATCACTTGTGGTATAATCTGTTGATACTGTTTCTGGATTATTATTTATGATAATTGCTTCATATCCCGCTTCTTTTATTGTTTTTACTGTATGCACTGTTGAATAATCAAATTCTACTCCTTGTCCAATTCTAATTGGACCTGCACCTAAAACAATTATTTTTTTCTTATCACTTACAATTGATTCATTTTCTTCTTCATAAGTTGAATAGAAATATGGTACATAACTTTCAAATTCACTACTACAAGTATCTATCATTTTATATACAGGGTAAATATTATTTTTCTTTCTTAATTCATAAATATCTTCCTCTTTTTGTTTCCACACTTTTGCAATATATTTATCACTAAATCCCATTTTCTTTACTTGTTTTAGTATTTCTATATCTCCAACATTTTTTGTTAATATTTTTTCCATTTCTACAATATTTTTTATTTTTTCTAAGAAAAACATATCAATTTTAGTTAAATCAAAAATTAATCCTAAATCTACATTTCTCCTCATTAATTCTGCTATTGCATAAATTCTATCATCTGTTCCATCTTTTATATATTTCATCATATCTTCTGTTTCCATCTTGTCAAATTTTTTATGATGAATATGGCATACTCCTGTTTCTAATGACCTTACTGCTTTTAATAAACTTTCTTCAAATGTTCTTCCTACACTCATAACCTCTCCTGTTGCTTTCATTTGTGTACTTAATTTATTAGAAGCAAGTGTAAATTTATCAAATGGAAATCTTGGTATTTTACATACTATATAATCTAATGCTGGTTCAAAACTTGCTGGTGTATTTGCTAATTCTATTTCATCTAATCTCATTCCAACTGCAATTTTAGCCGATACTCTAGCAATTGGATATCCACTAGCTTTTGATGCTAATGCTGATGAACGAGAAACTCTTGGATTTACTTCTATTACATAATAATTGAAAGAATGTGGGTCTAAAGCAAATTGAACATTACATCCTCCCTCAATTTTTAATGCTCTTATAATTCTTAATGCACTGTCTCTAAGTAATTGATATTCTTTATTTGTTAATGTTTGACTTGGTGCTACTACTATAGAGTCTCCTGTATGAATACCAACTGGGTCTAAATTTTCCATATTACATACTGTTATTGCAGTATCATTTCTATCTCTTATTACTTCATATTCAATTTCTTTATATCCTTTAATACTTTTTTCTACTAATACTTGCCCTACTGGAGATAGTTTTAAAGCATGTTTGATTAATTCTCTTAATTCATGTTCATTATCAGCAAATCCTCCTCCAGTTCCTCCTAATGTGAATGCAGGTCTCAAAACTACTGGATATCCTATTTTTTCTGCTGCTTCTATTCCTTGTTCTTCAGTTTCTGCAATAATAGATTCTAACACTGGCTCTCCTAATTCTTGACACAATTCTTTGAATTTTTCTCTATCTTCTGCTTTTTCAATACTTTCACTACTAGTTCCTAAAAGTTCTACTTGGCACTCTTGTAATACTCCTTTTCTATATAGTTGCATAGCTAAATTTAATCCTGTTTGTCCACCAATTCCTGGAAGAATGGCATCAGGTCTTTCATATCTTATTATTTTTGCTATATATTCAAGTGTTAGTGGTTCCATATATACTTTATCTGCAATAGCTGTATCTGTCATAATTGTTGCTGGGTTTGAATTAACTAATATTACTTTATATCCTTCTTCTTTTAATGCTAAACAAGCTTGTGTTCCAGCATAATCAAATTCTGCTGCTTGTCCTATTACAATGGGTCCTGAACCTATTACAAGTATAGTTTTTATATCTTTTCTTTTTGGCATTTTATTCATTCCTTTCTTTATTTTTTCTCCATTATTTTTATAAATTTATCAAATAAGTAGTCACTATCTTGTGGTCCTGGAGCACTTTCTGGATGATATTGTACACTAAATACTTTATCTTCCTTACATTCAACTCCTTCTATTGTATTATCCAAAATATTTTTATGTGTTGCTACTAAAGCTGTTTTTTCTAATGATTTTTCATCTACAGCATAACTATGATTTTGGCTTGTTATTTCTATTTTGTCGTTTTCTAAGTTTAATACTGGATGATTTCCTCCTCTATGTCCAAATTTTAATTTATAAGTTTTTGCACCATAAGCCAAACTAATCATTTGATGTCCTAAACAAATTCCAAAAATCGGATATTTACCTCTTAGTTCTTTTACTAATTTAATTACTTCTTTTACATCTTCTGGGTTTCCTGGTCCATTTGATAAAAATACTCCATCTGGTTTTAATTCTTCTATTTCTTTTGCAGTTGTATTATATGGTACTATCGTAACATTACAACCTTTTTTATTTAAACTTCTAATTATATTTAGCTTTATTCCACAATCTACTGCTACTACATTATATTTGTAATTTGCAGTTCTTGAATACCATCTCTTTTTACAGCTAACTTTTGATACCGCATCTTTTGGCATTTCATATTTTTTTAATTTTTCTAATGCTTCTTCTTTACTTGTATTTATATCTGTAATAATAACTTTTCTACTACCTTTATCTCTTATACTTCTTGTAAGTTTTCTAGTATCTACCCCTTCTATACCTGGTATATTATTTTCTTCTAGATATTCTGATAATGTTTTTGTATATCTAAAATTACTTGGTATGTCATTATATTCTCTTACTACAATTCCTCCAATTGTAGGTTGTTTTGTTTCATAATCTTCATCTGTAATTCCATAATTTCCGATTAATGGATATGTCATTACTACCATTTGATATGTATATGATGGGTCTGATACAATTTCTTGATATCCTACCATTGATGTATTAAATACAATTTCACATATTGCTTCTTTATCTGCTCCAAATCCATATCCTAAATATTCTTCTCCATCTTCTAGTACAATTTTTTTGTTTAATTTTTTCATATAACCTCCTCTTTCTACATAATATTTTTCCACATAAAAAAATAAGGAATGAAAATTCCTTATTTAAAATACAAATAAAAATAAAACAACTATTAAAAAAGCAATTGAATTAATTATTAAATTCATTGTTTTTAAATAGTTTTTCATTTTTTTGCTCCTTTTTTATATTTTTTCTATTATATCAAAAACAATATATTAATTGCAACACTTTTATCTTAAAATTTTATTTAAATGCTTCTATTATATTGTTAAAACTACTTACCATTAACTTATATAAATTATAAAATAACCATACAGTAAAAATTCCTAATATTATTTTTAAAAGCACATTTAAAACATCTGCTGCATCTATTTTTTTCTTTTTTGTAGTTTTATTTTTTTCATTAAGTTCTTCTAAATTCTTAGTAATATCTCTCCCTTTATATCTTTCTAATCTTTTATCATCTGCTTCTTTTACATATCTTTCTATTTCATCCCATTCTTCTTTATTCCCCATTTATATCTCCCCTTTATTAAATTTATATCATATCTTTTCTAAAAAAGAAAGCTTAAATTACATTTAAACTTTCTTTTTTAATCTATTTTAAATTTATAATTAATGGATCCATTTCATAATATATTTCTCCTCCTGTATCTTCTTGACCTTCTATAGGATTTCTAATTGTTTCTACTGGCACTATTTTTATATAATCTGTATCAGTATTTTCTATAAGCAAATATTCTATAGTTTCCCATATAGCATTATTATATTTTTTATTAGGTATGTCATGAGGGTCATAATCTTCTCTTGTTCCATCACTATAAATTAATGTTCTTTTATTTGTCGTAGCAAAACAACTTAATTCATTTCCATTGGCATCATATACCTTATATTCTCTTGTTATTGGTAAATGTTCTATATTATGGTCAGTATATCTATTTGCAAAAGCATTAGATGATTGCTTACTTGCTGAGTGTTTTACTTTAACAATCGTTTGCATAGGTGAAATTACAACTTTTTCTACTTCTTGTATTATATTTCTAAATTCTGATTTTATTTCTGGATTTTCTATTACTTTACTATCATTTAAAACTAAATCTTTAGAAACATTTACTTCAAAATCTAATGGCAAACTTTTTATATATTTTTCAGGTAAATACATATTATTATCCTCTTTTGCAAACCATTGACAATCATTTATCCAATTATCACCTAAACTTTGCCAGGCCACCATATTTACTAGTTTATTATTTTTTAATGTAATTTTAAAATTTTCTTTACCTTTTAATTCGTCATCTGTTAATGAATACATACTATAAATTTTATATTCGTAATCACTTATTTTTTCAACTTTTTGCCAATTTCTAACATAAAATGGTTCATCATCTATGTATATACTTGCATACCAAGTAGTATTTGGATTAAATTTGTCATAATTATATACTCCACCTTTTTGCTCTACATTGAGTGCTAAACCTATTTTAAATCCTGTACTTTTTATTTCTTCTAATTGCTCATCATACATTTTTATTTTTTCTAAATATTCTTGATAATATTCGGATTTTTCTATTTCTTCTTCTGTTACTTCTATCTGTTCTAATATACTATCTATTTCTTCGTCTGTTTCATTTGTAAAACGTCCTAAATATTTGTCTGATTTAACTTTTTTTATCATATCTTGTTTAGCTTTTTCTTTATATTCTTGAATTTGATTATTAAACTCTTCTGTATAAGCTGTTTGTCCGAGTTTCAAATTATTATAATCTTCTTGGCTTAATTTTATATTAAATTCTAGAATTGTAATTCCTTCACTACACATTGTAGATGTTAATTCTACACTTGTATCTCCAAATGCTACTATTTGATTTTCTACTGGTTGTTTATATTCTAGATATTTATCTGAAAACTTTATACCTAACCAATCCATAGCAGGAATCCCCTCAATTTTCCCACCAGATACTGCATATACACTAAAAGTTCCTATTAATGTGGTTATAGTTGATATAATAACTATAATGGCTTGTTTTATATAATTCCTTATTTTATGTTTTTTATTTATATATAAAGCTTTTTTTATTGTTCTTTCATAAGTATATGGTTCTTCTATTTCTTTAGATAACGCACTTTTTATCATTTTATCTAATACATCCATATTATTGATTTCCTTTCAAAAATTTATTCTTTATTTTCTCTTTACCTCGTTTTAATCTTGTTTTTATGGTGTTTTCATTTGTTTTTAATAATTTGGATATTTCTTTTATTGAATAATCTTCTAAGTAAAATAATGTTATTGCTATTCTTTCATCATAATTTAAATTCTTTAAAATTAAATAAAAATCAATATTATCTAATTCTTCATAATTTTCGTTTTGTGAATATACATTTTCTAATTGGGAATCTTCAAAAGAAATATTCCTTTTTTTGTTTTTATTAAAAATTTGATTACATTTATTTATCAATATTTTTATAATCCATTTTTTATAAGAATCACTTTTATTTAATTTTCTTATATTTTTAAATGCAATTATCATAGTTTCTTGAACAGCATCTTCTATGTCGTCTTCACAAGATAAACGACATCTAGCTATTTTATATAAATCATGTCTTATTTCATATATTAATTCTGTAAATGCTTCCTTATCACCTTTTTGGGCTTTTATGACTAGTTCTTCCATATTTTCCTCCGTATAATATGCACATATCTTACACTTATAAGAGTATCGATCTTATTAAAAAAGTTTCATTTTTATTTTAATTTACTAAAGTGTTTTTTTCAATAAATTTGAAATAAATACTTTAGTATGTTATAATTTCTCACAAGGAGGTAAAGTATATGCTAACAGATAACAATAACAATTATATAAAAGATATAAATCCATATTTAAAATACCAAAATGAGAATATAAAAAATGATATAATAAATTTTTATCTTCAATATAACCAATTAAAAAATATTTATCGTCAAGGTTGGATAAAAAATAAATTTGGTTCATCTTTTGCTTCTAAATGTGAATCAATAGCTGACCATTCATTTTCTATTGCTATATTATGTCTTACTATCATAGAAAAATATAATTTAGATTATGATGTTTTAAAGTGTTTAAAATTATGCTTAATTCATGAGTTTGGTGAAGTTTATGCTGGAGATATGACCCCTAAAGATAATATTTCAAAAGAAGAAAAACACTTATTAGAAGAAACTGCAATAAAAAAGTTGTTAGAATCTCTAAATTTCACAAATGATTATTTTGAAATATGGCAAGAATATGAAGCGCAAGAAACCAAAGAAGCTGTTTTTGTTAAGGAATTAGATACTTTAGAGTTTTTACTTCAAGGTACAGTTTATGAATTAGATATTTCTACTTGTAAAATATCTCTTCCTAAAATTAAAACAGATATTCTTAAAGATATAGTTAAAGAGTTACTAGATTTAACTGAAGGGAAAAATAAACCAATTGAAATGCCATAAAAAAATAGCACTCAATGTACTTTTTACATTGAGTACTATTTTTTATCCTGTTACAATTCTTAAATCTCCAACTTCTAATTTTCCTCTTAATTTATTGTTTTTCTTAAATATTGTATAACATATTTCTTTTACTTGTTCTATATTATCTGGTATTTCTTTTAATTCTATTTTTACTGTTTTTGCTTCATTATTGATTTCTATATATTTTGTTATTACATTTCCATTTGATAATTTTAACTCAAAATTTAGTTTTATATCATCCTCTGTTCTTAATTTTAATTCTAAATATGTTTTTTCTCTATTATATTTTTCTAAATTTAGACATGGTTCATGTAAATTATAATATGCCATTACAAAACTATCATCATTTGAACTATTATTAAAAGAATAATTCATAATTATATCATTTTCGATACTTTCTTTTTGTAATTTTCCAGAGTTTTCTATTGGCATTAATCTATCACATGATAATATTGTTGGTTTTATGAATTCTTTATATTCTAAAAGTTTATTTGTTGTTTTTATATTTTCTTTTGTTATTTCTTCTACTTTTATACTACTTTGACCTGTTTGAGTATCTACAAATGAGAATATACAATATAATTTTTTATCAGTTGTTGTTAATAAATCATATACAGTTTTGTACCAAAATGTTTCATTTAAATCTAGTCGCAAATTCCATACAGAATTTTTTAATAATATTGGCATATAATATTCTTTTGGTTCTTCTAAATTTTCTGATGTGAATTCATCATAAAGTGCAAATGTAGCCTTCATGTCACATATTGCTCTTCCTTTATTTTTAAATTGAACTTTTAATGAATTTTTATCATATATGATTTCTTTATTTAATTTTACATCATCTAGACGCCAAAATAAGTTTATTGTTAAAAATGTTGTCATCAATGCAAGTGATATTATTCCTACCATTGCTAATATATTTTGTACTACAGAGTCTCCTTCTAATGCTCCATATCCTATTGTATATAAAAAGTATAATCCTGTCTCACTAACAATTTCTGTTGGAGATATTTCATTATTAAGTACTTTATATAAACTAAATAAAAAACATATTATTATCATTAATATTATAAATATTATTATTGTTTTTATTATTTTCTTTAATTTCAACATTTTTTACTCCATTTCTTATTACTATAATTTTATATTATTTTACAATGTACTCCCATCCTGGTTGCCATGATTTTGTTTTTCTCCAATCATGTTCTATAACATATTCCCAACTTTTGCTTTCTGTTATGACCTGAAATGCTAATTGAGGAGCTTTGTGTGCAACTATTGCAATATGTTTTCCATCATAGTTTTGTAATAAAAATTCACAGAAACTTCTAATTCTATTTTCAACATCGATTAGACTTTCTCCATTTGGGAATTTTTCTTGTATATGTTCTTCATATTTTACTAATGATGTTTCTAGCCCATTTAAATCTCCATAATTACATTCTCGTAATCTACTATCTTTTATTATTTCTTTATTATTTTCAAATATATTTTTAGCTGAGTCAATTGCTCTTTTTAAGTCTGAACAAAATACTATATCAAATTCATTTATATTTATTTGCTCTCTTAATGCAATACTTTGTTCAATTCCTTTTTGTGATAATTCTCCTGGTAACCATCCTGTTGCTTTATGTTCTAAATTATCTGTTGTAGTCCCATGCACAAAATATGTTATTTTTACTGCCATTTTATACCTCTACTTTCTAAAACAATTTTTATATTTAATAATTTATCTACACTTATTTAAAATCATCAATAATATTATATTACAAGCATAATTAAGTTTCAATATCTCATTTACCAAATAATTCATCTAATTAATGTAAAAAAGAAGAAGTGTCACCATTTTATTTCGGTTACACTTCTTTAATTTTATGCATTTTTACCGCAACAATTTTTATATTTTTTTCCTGAGCCACAAGTAGTGAAAAATTTAGTATTATTAGTATATGCAATATTATCTGTACTATTGGTGTTTCTTGATTTAAAGAATTTATATAAAAAAGTACATATAGTATTTATTGTATTATTCTAATTATCTTTTCTTATATTGTGGCAACAAATTGGCAACAATGTCGCCAACATATTTTTATTTACCATAATTATTATATAATTTATTTATAATATAATCAAGTTATATTATTGATTTTTTCTATTTTTTTCACAGATAATTTAACTCATATTTTCACATCGTTCTGACTTTCATTTTCTTTCTTTTTTACATAGTTATCTAAATTTAGTTCTTTCTTAAATTCTTCTTCTGTTGGTAAATATAACTTATACTTTGAAGCAAAAATTTGATTGTTATCTTCTGGTAAAGTATATTTTACAACTTGGTCACTTTTATCTGCACAAAGTACGATTCCAATAGGCGGATTATCTCCTTCATTCATCATTTCTCTTGTATAATAATTAACATACATTTGCATTTGTCCTAAATCTTGATGTGTTAAATCCCCCAATTTTAAATCTATTATTACAAAACATTTTAATATATAGTTGTAAAACACTAAATCAATAAAGAAATGTCTTCCATCAAAAGTTATTTTCTGCTGTCTTGCTACAAAAGAAAATCCTCTTCCTAATTCTAATAAAAATTTTTGTAAATGGTTGATTATTGCTTGTTCCAAGTCTTTTTCATAAAAACTTGTCTTTCCTTCTAATCCTAAAAATTCTAATACATATGGATCTCTTATAATATTTTTGGGTTCAACTTTTTCTGGTAACCCCATTTCATTTGTTACTGAATCTTTGTCTTGACTTGCTAATAATCTTTCATAGTAAAATGCTCCTATTTGTCTTTTTAATTGTCTTACACTCCAATTTCCTTTTACACTTTCATTAGCATAAAACTCTCTTGCCTTATTATCTTCAATTCTCATTAATAAATTATAATGTGACCAACTCAATTCGCTAGACAGTGTCTGGCGAATTGGAAAAGTACGATAAAACTGCCTCATATTTTTCAAATTTGCAACAGTAAAACCTTTTCCAAATTCTTTTGTTAAATGTTCAGATAAATATTCCAATAATTTCTTACCATATTCAGCTCTATCATTTTCGCCACATACCTTATGTATTTCTTGTCCAATCTCCCAATATGCTTGTACCATTGCTGAATTAACAGCAGTATATACTTTTGATTGTGCTGTTAACACACTATTTCTAATTATTTTATATGATTCTTCTGGTTGTTTTGTTATTTGATTATCACTCATAAATTTTCTCCTTTTCTTCAACTAAGAAGTCTCTTAAATTGGTATCATCATTTCTTAAATATTTACAATAAAAACCGCTCTTACTTCCAATTTGCATAATTCCTATATATGGCTGTCCATTGTTATATAAACTTTTACATGCATCCATCATTATCACATTTGGCTTTGTTCTAATTTCATATGTCAAATCTGCTTCAACAATTTGTATTAAAGCAATTCCATGTTCTTTAGCGAATTTAATTGCTCCAGATTGAAAATTTGATGTTGAAATTAAAATTCCTTTATGTGCTCCAACAGCTCTTATTTTATCATATAATACTTGAACTTTTTCTCTAGTTATAGCATTTTTGTAATGTTTACATTCAACTAAAGTAACATATCTAATCCCCATTACATCAAATTGTATTTTTCCATCTATTTGATAATTTCCATCACTCTTTTGTATTATAACATTATGTTGTATTTCTAAATTCTCTAATCCTTGAGTTTGTTCTTTAAGAAGTTTCAATGAATATTTTTCAAATTCTTCTGGCGTTATATTACAAAAATGCTCTTTAGTTGGTATAAACATTATTCTTCTCCTTACTAATTATTATATTCTTACTTATGCCATTCTTTTTCTAGTTTTTTAAAGTCTATATTCTTCCATTTTTCTTTCCATAAATCAAAATAAGGAATATCTACTGATGATGGTTTATTTATGCATTCTTCAATTTTAACAAGTGATGGTACCACAATTGAATCTCCAATTATCAGTGCTTCCCCTGCTTGTAAACTTTGTATTTTATCAATCATTCCTCCCATTACATCTGGTAATAATTTTTTTACATAATTTTGGTCATTTGGATTTGTTAATCTCATTGCTATAAAGTTATTACATTGTGAAAAAATTGTTTCCGATATTTCAGAAGGTCTTTGGCTTGACAATAATAATGTTACTCCATATTTTCTTCCTTCTTTTGCAATTCTTTCAATGGAATTTCTTGAAGCTCTAAATTTAGAAAGATCACTTTTAGGAACATATTTGTGTGCTTCTTCATAAACCAATAATACTGGAACATCATTACTTGCAGTATCACTACTATTTTCTATTTCTTTTAGTCTCTTATAATAATATCCATATTCAAAAATAATTCTAGAGATTAATGACACTGTTATACTTAAAACCTCAAAAGGTATGCCACTTAAATCAAAAATGATTACATTGCTTTCATTTTCTTCTTTATATCCCAATAAGTTCTTTAGAGTTTCCTCAAAGCTTATACTCTTTGATTTTTCACCTAAAAGGAAATTATATCTTTTATCATTTATTTTATTTTCTAATCTATTTAGAAAATTAATAAACCTTCCATTTTGTGTATTAGTAGTAGTTCCATTACATGCTTGTACATTTTTTTTAAATAAAATATCTTCTCCTTTTTCCTCAAGATGTATCTTTGTTCCATCGTCGATCCATTCAACTTTATTTAATTCTTTATTATTTTTTTCATTATTCCTATTTTCAATATATGTAACCACTTCATTTATATCAAAAAATACTGGCATATCATAATGAATTTTATCTTTTTCTTCAACACTATAGAACTTTTTATTTTTTACTATAGCTTCTTTTAAAATATTTCTTTGATTATAATCATTTGCCTCTGTGTCTATAAATAGTTCTTCCAATTCTTCACTATTTAATAACCAATATGGAAGATTTAAAGAGTTAATATCAATATAAGTTGCATTAGGAAATGCCTTCTTATATTCAGAATGTATATCAAATATTATAACATGCGAATTATTTAAATTATAATCGCCATTTTTCTCTTCCACAGCCTTTTGAATAATTTTAGCAATTGTATTTGATTTTCCCGAACCAGTTGAACCTACTATTGCAATATGCTTATTAAAAAATTTATTTCCATCCACCGGCACTAATATGTTATTTAAATTCGCCAATCTCGAAAAAACAAATTTATTTTTTTCTTCTATGTTGCTCATATATATTTTTTTAACGCTTTCTTCAGTTGCGATTTCTGCTGTTTTAGGTGGAATTGCAATAGAATCTCCTCCTCTTATAAAATTATCTCCTTTAAGAATTCCTAATGGTCTAGACTGTAATTTATAAAGTTTATCTCCTTTTTCATTTACAATTATTGAAAAATTTTCTATTACTGCTATTATTATAGAATTCTCATTGTCATATATTTGCAAATATGATCCTACTTTTAAACTATTGTCAGCATATTTATAATCTTCTATTTTATCTATCAAGACTTCTATCTTATCTGGATATACAGATATAACTTCTGCTTGTAATTTATTTTCGTCATCCATTATATTATCTCCTTTATCTCGTTTATATTTTTTATTTGGATCTTTATATGTTTAATTTTTTCATTTTCATAACTAAAAAATGGTTTATTATAATAAAATTGATATATTTCTTTCGTTTTCTTATTTTCTTTTATTATATCATCTAAAAATTCTATTTTATTGATAAATTTAATCTTAATACCATTATTATAATCTGCTTTTTTACAAATTTCTTCAACATTAAATTCTGCACCATCAAAAGTAAATCCATCAATAAATTTTATTCCATCACTATATAAATCCTTTTTCAGTTCAATCAATTTATTTTTATCATAATTATTTATAAAAATGTATGGACAATAAGAATTGCTTTCTCTTTTTAATATCTTAGTCCATTTTTTTATAATACAATTGATAATTTCTTTCAATTCAAATTCTTTTTCATTTCCAAAATCTATCAAAAAAATTCTTTCATTTGGTGAAATATTCGTATATGTAAAATAATCATTTCTCAATTTTTTCAATAAATTTTTTCTTCCTATAAATTCATTAATCCAATTATTAAATAAAACTTCTTTTTTGTTTATTCTTGTTATAAAATCTTTTTTATTTATTTTTCTTTGAGTTATCTCTGATTTGGTCGCTAATTTTATAATTTCATTTATAGCATTTCCATAATAAAAATTTTCTGCATCAGTCTCTGTACAATTGAATTGTTGCATTAATAATTTTATCACATTATTTTTTTGTTCTTGATAATCTGTATCTATTAGTTCAATATTTAAAACTTTAATGAATTTTTCTAAATTTGTATTATCAACATTTAATTCTTCATACACTTTATGTTCTTTGCCATTCTCTTTATACTCTAGAAAATTACTTTTTAAATAATCTAGATTTAATGGCAATTTTAGTTTTTCATTTCCTGATTTGAAATATGCGTATAGCGTATATTTATAATTTGCTTGTGGATTATTAACATAATTCCTCAATAAAAGAATAATTGCTTTTTTTATTGAGGAATTATTATATTCTAATGCTTCATGATACTTACATTGTATTGTTTCTACTTCATTTGCTTTTTCTACATCTATATCTTCTATCCCTTCAACAGTTATTATATTATTGTCATCAGTTTGTTTAAGTATCTCTATAATTGTTTTATCAAACTGATAAAAATATCCTAATATTGTTTCGTTTGCATTTCTAGATTTCATTATTCCTCCATAGTTACTTTTTTTCGTATTTTATCACAAAAGTTGAAAAAAAGGAAGTGTTTTTCCAAACACTTCCAATTAATATCGCGAACATTTGCGTCGCAATATACATATACAAAAGATTCATTCTTTTTATAGAAATTCCTCAAAATTTATAATCTTATTTATAACATCTGATTGAATTGTTTTTTCTAAAAATTCATTTGCTTTTTTTCTTGTTTCTTCTGTACTTGATATATAATAATTTTCAGTAGTTTCTATCTTACTATGACCAAGCAAATCTGCAACATCTCTTATTTCTGCTCCACCATGTAATATTTTAGTTGCATAAGTTCCTCTTAAATCATAAAATCTACAATTACTTAATCCAATTTCATTGTGAATAATTTTAAATGGGTATCTAATACTATCTGTTCCAGAATATTTTCCTTTTTTATTAACGAAAACTAAATTTATTTTATTAGGTAATCTGACTTTGCCTCTGACTTCAATTATTCTATATTCAGTTATTTTACCATATTTATTCGTTACTTCTTCTAAATAGTGACTGTAATAATCAGTACCACATCTTTTCTTGTTTATAGTTTGTCTTTGTTTATAGCCTTCTAGTATTTTTAATAATGTATTACAAATATAGATTTGTCTTTCTCCTGTTTGTGTTTTGGTATCTCCTATATACCATTTGCCTTTGTTATCTTTGTTTTTAGCATAAACATTATGTTTTACTTTTATAGTTTTGTTTTCAAAGTCTATGTCATCCCAAGTTAATGCAAATACTTCACCTGTTCTCATTCCTGTATAGCAAGCTGTTAAGAAAGCATATACAAACACATCATTTTTCTTGAATCTTGTCAGAA
>CALXJU010000002.1 GCA_944388705.1 uncultured Clostridia bacterium | reverse complement strand
CTTATATCATAAATTTTAAAATTAAGACATTTTCCTAAATGATTTATTAAGACATTATCATAAATGAATCATAAAAACAAGAAAAAATGTTCAAAAAACTATTGACAAAATTAAAAAAAGTCAATATAATAAAAACGAACATTTTTTTAGTTTATAAAATTTAGGAGGAGCATATGATAACAAATTTACATATTAGAAACATAGGAATAATAGAAGATTTAGAAATAGACTTTAATAAAGGGATGAATGTATTAACAGGAGAAACAGGTGCAGGAAAAACTTTAATAATAGATTCTTTAGGGATAATATGTGGAGGAAGATTTTCAAAAGAAATGATAAGAAAAGGAGAAAATCATTCTTATGTAGAAATATGTATGTATGTTCCAAATGATGAAAATGCGATAGATGGAAACATAATAGTTGCAAGAGAAATTTTTAGTAATGGAAGAAATACATGTAAAATAAATGGAAGATTAGTAACTGTAACAGAACTAAAAAAATTTATGAGTAATTATATAGAAATACATGGTCAAAATGATAATCAACAATTATTAGACAGTACAACACATATAAAATACTTAGACAGTTTTTCTGGAGAAGAAATTATAAAATTAAAACAAGACTACAAAGAAAAATATATAAGATATAATGAAATAAAAAGAGCTTTAAGAGAAAACTATGGAGATGAAAAAGAAAAACAAAGAAAACTAGATTTATTAAAATATCAATTAAATGAAATAGAAGAAGCTAAATTGAAAAACGGAGAAGAAGAAAAATTAGAAGAAAAAAGAAATAAAATGCACAATTCTGAAAAGATTGTTAAAAACCTAATAGAAGCAGAAAATGCAATAGGAGAAAACACAATAGATGTAATAAATGTAGCAATAAGAGCATTAGAAAAAATAGAAGATATAGATAATAAATATGAAAAAACAAATACAGCATTAAAAAGTATATATTATGATTTACAAGAAATATCAAGAGATATAAATGAATATACAGAAGATGTTGAATTTGATGAACAAGAAAGAGAAGAAATAGAAACAAGATTAGATACAATATATAATTTAAAAAGAAAATATGGAAATAATATAGAAGAAATATTAAATTATAAAGAAGAAATTGAGCAAGAAATAGAAAAAATAGAAAATGTAGAAGAACATAATAATAAATTAAGAAAAGAACAAATAGAAATTGAAAAACAGATGACAGAAATTGCAGAAAAAATAAGCGAAATAAGAAAAAAATATGCAGAGCAAATGAGTGAAAAAATAAATCAAGAATTAGTAGAATTAGAAATGAAAAATGCAAGAATAAATGTAAAAGTAGAATATAAAATAAATGAATTCTTTGAAAATGGAAAAGATGAAGTAGAAATATTCATAAAGACAAATATAGGAGAAAATGAGAGTGAACTTATAAAAATAGCATCAGGAGGAGAAATGTCAAGAATAATGCTAGCAATAAAAAAAGTATTAGCAGAAGTAGATGAAATGCCAGTATTAATATTTGATGAAATTGACACAGGAATAAGTGGAAAAGCATCAAAATCAGTGGCAGATAAGCTAAAGAAAATCTCAAAAAATCATCAAGTATTATGTATTTCACATCAACCTGCAATAGCAGCAACAGCAGATTATAATTACTATATAAGTAAAAAAGTAGAAAATGATAGAACAAACACAAATGTAAAATTATTAAATGAAGAAGAAGTAATACGAGAAATAGCAAGAATTTCATCAGGAGAAATAAATGAAATAACATTACAATTTGCAAATGAACTTAGAAACAAAAAAGCTTCTTAAATTATTAATTAATTGAGAAATCTTAATATATAACTATATCATAGTCGAAACATAGCTAGGGTTTTCGTACCGGGGTCGACTTATTCTATAGTTATATATTAAGATTTCTCAATATAATATTAATAAAAGTTTAATAAAAACATATAGTAAAATAAAAAATATAATGATATAATGACCATGTAAAAAATATATGGTCATTATTATTTTTGACTAAAGAAGGAGGTACTATGAAACAAGTTTATTATGGAGGAAACATAATAACATTAGAAAAAGAAAATGTAGAAGCAGTACTTGTAGAAAATGGAAAAATAATTGAAACAGGAACAAAAAAAGAAATATTAGAAAAATTAAAGGATGAAGAAGTAGAGCATATAGACTTAAGGGGAGCGACACTAATGCCAGCATTTATAGATTCACATAGTCATATAACAGCATATGCTCAAACATTAGGAATAGGACAATTAGAAAAATGCACGAATTTTGAAGAAATAGTAGAAACAATGAAAAAATTTAAACAAGAAAATGATAAGAAAGAAGGTGAGTGGTTAATAGGATTTGGATATGATAACAACTTTCTAAAAGAAAAGCAACATCCAACAAGAGAGGTGCTAGATAAAATTTCAAAAACAAGTTCAATATTAATAACACATAAGTCAGGACATATGGGAGTTGTAAATACAAAAGCATTAGAAATATTAGGAATAACATCAGAAACTCCAAATCCAGAAGGAGGAAAAATAGGAAGAGAAAAAGATAGTCAGACTCCAAATGGATATTTAGAAGAAAAAGCATTTATAGAAGCAAGTCAGAAATTAGAAATAAATACATTTGAACAAATGGCAAAATTAATCAAAAAAGCAGAAAAAGTATATGCAAGTTATGGAATAACTACAGCACAAGATGGACTAACAAAAGAAAATGAATTTAATTTATTGAAATATATGGCAGAAAATAAAATGTTAGACTTAGATATAGTAAGTTTTGTAGATTTTAAAAATGCAAAATCAATAGTAGAAAATAACACCAAATTTGTAAAACAATATTGTAATCATTATAAAATAGGTGGCTACAAGATAATCTT
Organism: uncultured Clostridia bacterium; assembly: GCA_944388705.1. Classification (GTDB taxonomy): domain Bacteria; phylum Bacillota; class Clostridia; order TANB77; family CAG-508; genus CAG-269. Next base: position 70,751 of record CALXJU010000002.1, on the reverse strand, counting down.
AGACGGTTCACCACAAGGAAGAACAGCATGGCTCAGTAAACCTTATGAAGGAGAAAAAGAATATTGTGGATATCCAATATATGAAAATTCTCAAGTGGAAGAAATAGTACAAAAATCAGTAAATGAACAAATGCAATTATTAACACACTGTAATGGAGATGCAGCAGCAGAACAATTGATAGAGTCATATGAAAAAATAAATGCAACAGAAAATTATAGACCTGTAATGATACATGCACAATTAGTTAGAAAAGACCAATTAAAAAGAATGAAAAAAATAAATATGCTCCCATCATTTTTTATACAACATGTATATTATTGGGGAGATATCCATATTAAAAATTTTGGAGAAAGAGCCAAAGAAATTAGTCCAATTAAAAGTGCAATACAAAATGGATTGATATACACAATGCACCAAGATACACCGGTATTAGCGCCGAATATGTTTGAAACAATATGGTGTGCAGTAAAACGTCAAACTCAAAATGGAATTAAGCTAGGAGAATCTCAAAAAATAAGTGTATTAGAAGCAATAAAAGGATTAACTATAAATTCAGCATATCAATATTTTGAAGAAGAGCAAAAAGGAAGTATAAAACCTGGAAAGATAGCAGATTTCATAGTAATTGACAAAAATCCATTAGAAATAGAAATTGATGAAATAAAAAATATAAAAATAATATATACAATAAAAAATGGACAAATAATTTATAAAGGAGATACAAAATGCCAGAAAGAATAGAAGTAACAAAAATGAGACAAAATGCAAATAACAGAGAATATGTAATAGAAAATGTAAAAAAAGAAGGAGCATTAGTAGAATTTGCAAGTCCAGAACTTAGAGATGACAAAGAAGTTATATTAGAAGCAATAAAAAATAATCCAGAAGCATTAGAATTTGCAAGTGATAGATTAAAAGGAGATAGAGAAGTAGTATATGAATCAGTTAGTAAAGTTGGATGGACATATTGTTATGCAAAAGAAAATTTATTAGAAGATAAAGAATTATTATTATCAGGGTTAAAAATATCAGGGCAAATTTTATATTTTGCATCACAAGAAATGAGAGATGACAAAGATGTTGTACTAACAGCAGTTACAAATAAACCAATAATAATAAAATATGCAAGTAACAGATTGAGAGAAGATAAAGAAATAGGTTTAACTGCAATGCAAGTAAGTAAAAAATGTTATGAGTTTTTAGGTCCAAATCTAAAACAAGATGAAGATATTTTAGCAATATTAAATGATTAAAAGAAAGGGGAATGAAAAAATGAGGATTTTGAAAAAGTTCAATAAAGGAGCAATATTAACGATAATAGTATTAGTAGCTTTAGTAATATATTTAGTAGGAGTAGAAAATCAAAGAAAAGAGGATAAAACAATAATTAAGCAAAAGTGTGAAGAGATTGTTGATGTAATAGATGAATGTATGGTATATCCAGAGGATATGCAGAAATTAGGAGAAGAAATATCAAAAGAAAATAAAACCAAATATGAAGAACAGGTAAAAGAAAAGCTTGCAGAAAAAATGCTCGATAATAAAGAAGCAGTAGAAATACAAGCTAAAATATTGATAGCAAATTTAAATTATCAAAATGACGAAAATGAAATAAGAACAAAATATAAAAGAAATATAGATAAAATAACAGGATATCAATTTGAAGGAGACCAAGTAACAGTAACATTTTTATCAACAGTACAAGTAGAGAAAAAATATAAAGATGGTTTAACAGGTGAAGAACAAACTAGTTCACAAAACTTTAGTACATCAAATGACGAAATTGTATTACAGAAAATAGATGGAAACTGGAAAATAGTATATACAAATTTACAATACAATGAATATGGAAATAGTGCAATAGATTCCAATTCAGTAGTAATGTATTAGAAAGGGGATTAAAATGGCTAAAACAGTATTAGAATTAAAAAATGTAAATAAAACATTTGGAAAAAGAAAAGTAATTGACAATATCAGTCTTGATGTAAAAGAAGGAGAAATTTATGGATTTTTAGGACCAAATGGTTCAGGAAAAACCACAACAATAAAAATGATATTAAGAATGATAGACCTTGACTCTGGAGAAATTAGAGTAAATGGATATGATACTAAAAAAGAATTTGAAAAAGCAATGGAATGTATAGGAGCAATTGTAGAAAATCCAGATATGTATAAATATATGTCAGGAATAGATAATTTAAAATTACATGCAAGAATAAGAAATATAGACCAAAAAAGAATACAAGAAGTGCTAGAATTAGTAGAACTAAAAGATAGGGCAAAAGATAAAGTTGGAAAATATTCATTAGGAATGAAACAAAGACTAGGTTTAGCATTAACATTATTACATAAACCAAAAGTATTAATATTAGATGAACCAACAAATGGATTAGACCCTGCAGGAATAAAAAAATTAAGAGATATATTAAAAGAAATATCACATAAAAAAGGAGTTGCAGTATTTGTATCTTCACATATATTATCAGAAATGCAATTAATGTGTGATAAAGTTGCAGTTATTGATAATGGAAAATTAATGAAAGTTGAAGAAATTACTCATTCACAAGAAAAAGTAGAAAAATTAGAAATAAGAGTAAAAGAAACTGAAAAAACTATGAACATACTAAAAGAAAAATTTAATATAGAATCTAATTTAATAGAAAACAATATAGAAATAACAGTACAAACTGAAGAAGTACCTAAAATAATCAAAGAATTAGCAATTGCAGATGTGGAAATAAGTGCAGTAATACCAAAAGAACATACATTAGAAGAAATATTCTTTGATGCAACAGAAGGAGGTAAAAAAGATGAGTAAAATATGGAAACTATTTGTAAATGAAAACATAAAAACATGGAAAAAACTTTCAACAAAAATATTAATAATTGTAATTTTAATAGCATTAATAGGTTCACTTGCAATAGTAAAAATTGCAGAAAAAGCATCTGAATCAAATCAATCAACTATAGACTCTATAGTTGGGGATGGAAAAATATTTCTTGAAGGAGCTATAAAAAATTTAGAAGAAGAATTACAAAATGAACAATTAGACGAGCAAACAAGAGAATCATATGAAAGACAATTACAAACATATAAGTTGTCATTAAAATATAATGTATCTCCTTATAAAACATCTTGGAAATCAGAGGCGATAGAAAAGATAATCGATTCTGAAACAGAGATGGCTACAAAAATAGAAAAAATATTAGAAGAAGATAATTTTACACAATACATAGAAATTCAAAAACAAGAAGCAAAAGAAGAATTTGATAATGGAATAATTAGAGAACAAGAATATAAAGACCAAATAACAATATTAGAATTAAAAGAAAAATATGAAATTGGAAAAAATGAAGATGATGCTTATTGGAGAACAGCATTATTAACACAAATAAAAAATGCACAAACAAGTTTAAGAACAGGTATAGATACTAATAATTATAATAAAAAAGTTTTAACAGTAGAAAGAAAACAAGAATTAGAAGAATCAATATTAATGAACACATATAGATTAGAACATAATATACCATCAATAGAATATACTCAAAATTTTAGAACAATTTATGAATATTTAGCTCCAACATTTGTAGTTGCAGTAATAGCAATAACTGCAATGGTAATGGCAGGTGGAGCAATATCAACAGAAATATCATCAGGAAGTATAAAATTCTGGGCACTAACACCAAATAAAAGATGGAAAATACTAACTGCAAAAATATTATCAATATTATTCTATATAATTGTAATAACATTAGTAATGGCAATATTAACTATAATATTAGGAAATATATTCTTTGATACTCAGGCAGAAACATATCTATTTGTTAAAGATGGAAATGTAGTTGAATTAGGAAATGCAGTATATTTAATATCATTATATTTTGCAAAACTAATTCCAGTAATTATATTTGCACTATTTGCACTTATGCTTTCAGTATTGACAAGAAATACAGCAGTAGCAGTAAGCTTTAGTGTTGCAATATATATTGGAAACTCAATTGCAATGGCAATAATAAATCAATTTATAAAAAAAGATTGGATACGTTTTGTACCATTTAATAATTTGAATATTGCTGATAAAATATTTCCAAATGCAAGTAATCCAATAAGTTTTGCAACAGATAGTTTTGCAACATCAACATCATTATGGTTTTCACTTGGAGTATTAGGAGTTTGTGCAATTCTTATGCTAGTTACCATGTATGATAGTTTTAATAGAAGAGATATAATATAGAAAAAATTACCATAAACACTTGATTTCTGTTCAAAAGTATAGTACAATATTTATGTAAAAAAATGTTCCTTAAACTTAGCACAATAAAATACACCTATTATTGTAGCTCGGTATAAGGAGGAAAAGAAATAGGAGGTGTAATTATGACAGCTGAAAGAAAACAAGAAATCATTAATCAATACAGAAGAGACGAAAAAGACACTGGATCATCAGAAGTACAAATCGCTCTTTTAACAGAAAGAATTAATGAATTAACAGAGCATTTAAAAGTTCATAAAAAAGACAATCATTCAAGAAGAGGATTACTAAAAATGGTTGGAAGAAGAAGAAATTTATTAAACTACTTAGCAAAAAAAGACGAAAATGCATATAAAGCAATAGTTGAAAAACTAGGACTAAGAAAATAGTTGATAAGTTGTAAGAGGCGTTTGCAACAAGCTAGCGTCTCTTTTATTCAAGTAAACTAAAGTAGAAAAGTAGCTTGTATAATGTCCTAAGAAATTAAGATATTATAGAGGTTACAATCTAATTAGTTTACTTGAAAATAGGTGTAAAAATAAAAAAAGGAGAGTAAAAATATGTTTAAAAGTTATGAAACAGAATTAGCAGGAAGAAAACTTGTAATAGAAACAGGTAAACTATGTGGACTAACAAATGGTAGTGTGCTAGTAAAATATGGGGATACAGTTGTAATGGTAAATGTTACAGCATCAAAAGAGCCAAAAGAAGGAATAGACTTTTTTCCATTATCAGTAGATTATGAAGAAAAATTATATGCAGTAGGAAAAATACCAGGGTCATTCCAAAAAAGAGAAGGAAAACCAAGTGATAAAGCAATATTAACATCAAGAGCAATAGATAGACCATTAAGACCATTGTTCCCAAAAGACTTTAGAAATGATGTAGTAGTAGTTGCAACAGTTTTATGTGTTGAACAAGATAATTCACCAGAAGTTGCAGCGATGATAGGAGCTTCAGCAGCATTATCAATATCAGATATTCCATTTGGAGGACCAACAGCAGCAGTAAATGTTGGATTAGTAGATGGACAGATTGTAATAAACCCAACAGAAGCACAAAGAGAAGTAAGTGACTTAACATTAACAGTAGCAGGAACAGAAGAAAAAGTTGCAATGATAGAAGCTGGAGCAAATGAAGTTTCAGATGAAACAATGCTAGAAGCAATAAAAAGAGGACATGAAGAAATCAAAAAAATATGTAAATTTATTTCATCAATAAAAGAAGAAATAGGAAAACCAAAATTTGAATATAAATCATTTGCAGTAGACCATGAATTATATGACTTCATGGAAGAAAACTTCACAGAAAAAATGAAAGTAGCTGTACAAGAAGTAGATAAAGATACAAGAGATAATAATGTATCAGTATTGTCAGATGAAATTATTGCAGCTGTAACAGAAAAATTAGGTGAAGAAGAAGCAGAAGAAAGAAAACAAGAAATTGGAGAAGCAATATACAAATTAGAGAAAAAATGTGTAAGAGACATGATATTTTATGAGCATAAAAGAGTTGATGGTAGAGCGTTAGATGAAATAAGACCATTATCATGTGAAGTTGGAATATTACCACGTACACATGGTAGTGCATTATTCACAAGAGGACAAACACAAGTAATGTCAGTTGTAACATTAGGAATGATAAGTGAAGAACAAGAACTAGATGGAATAGACACAGAAACAGCTAAAAGATATATGCATCAATATAATTTTCCAGCATATAGTGTTGGAGAAGCAAGGCCATCAAGAGGACCAGGAAGAAGAGAAATAGGACATGGTGCATTAGCAGAAAAAGCATTGGTACCGGTAATACCATCAAAAGAAGAATTTCCATATGCAATAAGAGTTGTATCAGAAGTATTATCATCAAATGGTTCAACATCACAAGCAAGTATATGTGGAAGTACATTAGCATTAATGGATGCAGGTGTTCCAATAAAAAGACCAGTTGCAGGAATTTCAACAGGATTAGTAACAAACCCAGAAAATCCAGATGATTATGTAATGTTAACAGACATTCAAGGATTAGAAGATTTCTTTGGAGATATGGATTTTAAAGTTGGAGGAACAGAAAAAGGAATTACAGCAATTCAAGTAGATATAAAAGTAGATGGTTTATCATATGAAATAATTGAAGAAGCATTTTCTAGAACTAGAAAAGCAAGACAATATATTTTAGATGAAATAATGAAACCACAAATAGCTGAGCCAAGAGAAGAAATATCAAAATATGCACCACATATTGTTTCAACACAAATAAAAGTAGAAAAAATAAAAGATGTTATAGGTAAAGGTGGAGAAACAATCAACAAAATAATAGATGCAACAGGAGTAAAAATAGATATCGAAGAAGATGGACAAGTTATGATTTATTCAGCAGACCAAGACAAAGCATATCAAGCTCTAGATATGATAGAAGACATTGTTAGAGAGTTTGAAGTTGGACAAATCTATTATGGAACAGTTACTAGAACAACAACTTATGGAGCTTTTGTAGACATTGGGGGAGGAAAAGAAGGATTAGTTCATGTATCTAAAATATCAAAAGAAAGAGTTAAAAATGTAGAAGACTTTGTAAAAGTTGGAGATAAAGTTCCTGTTAAAGTAATTGAAATCGACGAACAAGGCAGAATTAATCTTACAATGAAAGATTTGGTTGAAAATAAAGAAGAATCAACTGAAAATGAAGAAACAGAGAATGAAGTAATAGAAAACGAATAAATTTTAAAGACGATTTATCATAAATTTGGATAAAATCGTCTTTTTTATTTTACTCAAATATATAGACAAACACTCATTTTAATAATATAATTGAAATGTAAAAAAATAAAAAAGAAAAGAGGTAATTGTATGAAGGTAGATGTGGTTTTAGGGTGTTTTTATGGAGACGAAGGAAAAGGAAAAATAATTGATTATTTATCACAAAAAGCGGATGTAACAGTGAGATGTACAGGAGGGAATAACGCAGGTCATACTATAGAAATTGAAAATAAAAAATTTGCATTTCATTTAATCCCATCAGGAATTTTAAATAAAAATGTAAAAGCAGTAATTGGAAATGGTGTAGTAATAGACCCAAAAGTATTAATAGAGGAAATAGAAAATTTAAAAGCAAATGGATATGATGTAGATAATTTATATATAAGTGATAGAGCACATGTAATATTTCCTTATCATATAGAAATGGACAGATTACAAGAAGAACTAAGAAAAGAAGGAAAAATAGGAACAACATGCAGAGGAATAGGACCATCATATTGTGATAAATATGAAAGATCTGGAATACGAATGGGAGATTTAGTAAACAAAAGATTTGAAAAACAATTAAGAAAAAATATAGAAGAGAAAAATAATTTATTTAAGTTATATAAACACCAAACTGTAGACACAGAAGAAATATTATCACAATATACAAAATATGCTGAATACCTAAAACCATATGTTACAGATACAGTAACTTTATTACATGAATCAATAGAAAAAAATGAAAAAATATTATGTGAGGGGGCGCAAGCAACACTTCTAGATATTGATTTTGGAAGCTACCCATATGTTACTTCTTCAAATCCATCAATAGGAGGGATTTGTACAGGAACAGGAATAGGGGCAAGATATATAGGAGAAGTATATGGAGTAATAAAAGCGTATTCTTCAAGAGTAGGAGAAGGTCCATATATTACTGAAGATAAAAGCAAAGTAGGAGATTTGATAAGAGAATTAGGACATGAATATGGAACAACAACTAAAAGACCACGTAGATGTGGATGGCTAGATTTAGTTGCTTTAAAATATGCAGTTATGGTAAATGGAATAACTGGAATAGCAATAAACCATTTAGATACTGTAGGAAAATTGGAAAAAATAAAATTATGTGTAGGTTATAAAAAAGATGGGAAAATAAGTATGAAATTTTCTACAGATGAAGAATATTTAAAAGATTGCGAACCAGTATATGAAGAATTTGAAGGAAATTTTGGTGATATAAGTAATATAAGAAATAGAGAAGAATTACCAGAAAAAGCAAAAAAATATTTAAATAGAATAGAAGAAATTGTAAAAGTTCCAATCAGTTTTATTGGAGTTGGTGCTGGAAGAGAATGTATGATAGTATGTAAAAAATAGAAGGAGAAATATTATGTCAGATAATTTATACAGCATATCACCAGTAGAAGGTAGATATGAAGAATTAACACAAGAGATAAAACAAGTTTTTAATGAATACAATTTAATAAAATATAGAGTAATTGTAGAAATAAAGTGGTTAGAAAAGTTATTTGAATACAGTGAAAAGCTAAATATAAAATATGAGAAAAATGATATTGATATATTAGAACAGATTATAGAAGAATTTGACTTAACACAAGCAAAAAGAGTAAAAGAAATAGAAGAAAAAACAAAACATGATGTAAAAGCTGTAGAATATTTTTTAAGAGAAAAATTTAAAGAAAAAGGAATTGAAAAATATAATAATTGGATACATTTTGCATGCACATCAGAAGATATAAATAATATAGCATATGGTATAATGATAAAAGGACTAGTAAGTAAAATATTTATACCTAATGCAAGAAAATTAATAGACGATATAAAGCAAAAAACAAAAGAATATTCAGAAATTTCAATGCTTTCACATACACATGGTCAACCTGCAACACCAACAACTGTAGGAAAAGAACTAGGAATATTTGCATATAGATGGGAAAAGATAATAAATAAATTAGAAAATGAAAAAATAACAGGAAAATTTAATGGAACTGTTGGAAATTTTAATGCACATGTAATAGCATATCCAGAAATTGATTGGATTAAATTAACACAAGAATTTGTAGAAAGCTTTGGAATAGAGTATAATTTATTTACAACACAAATAGAAACACATGATAATATATGTATCTTATTTTCAGAAATAAAATTATTTAATAATATATTATTAGATTTTGATAATGATATGTGGATGTATATTAGTAGAAATTATTTTCTACAAAGTAATGTAAAAGGAGAAATAGGTTCTTCAGTTATGCCACATAAAATCAATCCAATAAACTTTGAAAATTCTATGGCCAATATTAGAATTTCAAATGGAATATTAACAAGTTTTATTGATAATTTACAAATTTCAAGAATGCAGAGAGATTTGAGTGATTCGTCTATGCTTAGAAATATTGGATTAGCAATAGCATATTCATTAATTTCTATAAAACAAACAATAAAAGGGGTTAATAAATTAAGTGTAAATAAAAAATTATTAGAAGAAGAATTAAGAAATTCACCAGAGGTATTGTCAGAAGCAATACAAACAATATTAAGAAAAAACGGATACCAAGATGCATATGAAATATTAAAAGATTTAACAAGAGGAAAAAAGGTAACGTTAGAAGAAATTAAAGAATTTGTAAAAAAATTAGATATAAAAGAAGAAGATAAAAATAAATTACTAAGCTTAGAAACTAAAGATTATATCGGACTAGCTGCTAAAATATCAATAATAGTTTAATGATTTTAAGTACAAATGATTAAAGAAAATATTGGAGGATGTATGGAAGAAAAATCACCACTAATGAAAGAATTAGAAAATAAATTGAAAAATCTAAATGTAAAAAAAGAACTACTAGAAAATGAAGTCCTTTTGCATGAAATGGACTATTATTTATCAGAATTACAAAACATAAACGAAGATTTATCAAATGAAGAAATAGTAGATTTATTGATGGAAAATTTATCTGTAAAAGAAGATTCAATTACAATATACTATGATGGAACAGTTTCAAAAGAAGTTACCAATTATAGCCAACAAGAAGATGGAACTGTAAAAAGAAGTAATATGAAGAAACAGATAGATTCAGATAGAGAAGGTAATCCTATAATAGATGAAACATATTCAGAAAGTAGCTATTTAGAAAATACAGAAATAAATAATAGCCAAAAAACTAAAGAAACCCAAATTGCCAGAGGGCAAGGAAGAGATATTATTGCAAATACTACATTTGACGAATTAGAAAATTATAATCAATTAGAGGAGTCATATTGGAGTGAACAAGCAAATAATCAAAGTATTGATGATGAAAAAACGATAGGAGATAATGTAGGATATGTAGCCAGAAGAACTGGAGCTGGAATAGTTTCTGGAATAGGTGGAGTAGGACAGGCTGTAATGACAGAAGCTGCAAATAATATGAATGAAAGTGAAGAAAAAAGTGGAGTAGATATAGTAACAGATGGATTCCAAGCTGCTTCATCTACAGGTGCTTTGACAATTGATTTCGATGATATTCTAGAATATGAAAAAAAGGTATCTGAAATAGTAACAGATAAAGACAAAAGTATACCAGAAAAAATGGCTGGTATATTTGTAGAAGCAAGTTCAGTAGCTATAAATTCGTTATCAGCAAAAAAATTATTTGATACAACATGTCAATTATATGGAAAATTGATGCCTAATTTAGATGAAAAAACGATGGAAGCTGAAACTGTAATGTCAGATGCAATAGGAAATATGAATCAAGAATTAAGTGAAGAAGGAGAAGAGTATGGTGCAGTGGCACAAACAGCAGGAAATGTAGGACAAACAATAGGAAATATGGCTCCAAGTTTGCTTGTATCATACCTTACTCAAAATCCAGAATTAGCTTTAAGTATAATGGGAATAAGTGCGAAAGGACAGGCAACACAAGAAGCAATAAACCAAGGTGCAGAATTAGATGATGCGGTAAAAGTAGGAAACGCAAAAGGGATGGTAGAAGTAGGAACAGAAAAATTAACTGGTGGTTTAAAAATATTTGGTGGAGGAACATTAGATGATGTGACAAATTCATTAACACAAAGCATAAAAAATGAAGTAGTACAAAAAATAGCAGATGAAGGAATTGGAATAGGCGGAGAAGTATTAGAGGAAACAATTTCTGATATAGCAGGAACTTACATAGATAGAGCTACTGTAAATCCAGATGCTAGTTATAGCTTTGATGATTGGACAAATACAGCTGTAACGACAACATTGTCAACGGTAGTTTTAAATATGATTACTCGTGGTTTAGTAGGACCAGCAAATAATCCTCAAATAGATTATGAATCTTCTAATAGAGCTAATAATACAACTGAACAACAGACAGAATATGAATTAGACGAAAATGAAAAAATTCTTGATGTATATACTCCATCACAATTGCTTGAGAAAGCACAAAATCAATTGATAAAAACATTAAATTCTAAGATATCAATTGAAGATGCAGTAGAGTTATTAAAATTCCAAGAAATTTTTAAAGACAATGAAAGTGTAGTTAATGGTATTAATAAAAAATTAAGCGAATATACTTTATCAGACTTTGCTCAACAGATATTTAATTATGATAAAATTGCAAGTGAATATGCACAGATAAATATGACTAATCAAGACTTAAAACAAAAGAAAACAGAAATTTCAGATAATGTAGAACTTCAGGATGAATTAAGTCAAAAAAGATTACAACATAATGAAGATATTAATCCATATATAGCAGCTTTTGCTGATATGATAGATGAAATAACATTAAAGAAATATTTGAATACAAATGAGAAAGTAAATATAGCATTAGTAGATGAGAATTCAAATGTAACACAAGATTTAGAACCCCAAAAAACGGAAACAACAGAAATTAAAAAAGATAGAATAACTCAAGTTACAGCAGCAACTAATAAATTGTACATAGAATCTGATGGACTTTTAGCAGATTTCGATAAAGTAGTAAATAATTATAAGGCAAAATCTTATGTTAAAGAAGACATGGATGTTATATTAAATGAATATGGTGGAATTATTATCCCATTAACAACAGTTGAAAGAATGAATGGAAAAATAAATAATTTCACAGCAGATATAACAGATAAAGATACTGAATTAGAAAAGTTTACAAAATTAGCGATGAGTATAAGAAAGAATACTCAAAATACATATAACAATGAAATGACATATGCTGAAAGCTTTTCAAATGGCGTTATTGATGGAAAAACAAATAGTAATGGATTAGCATATATTACGAAAGCAGTTTTTGAAGCACAGGGGATAGAAACAAGAATAGTTCAATCAGATACAAATATGTGGAATGAAGTAAAAATAGATGGACAATGGTATAATTTTGATATGTCAGCGTATAAATCAGACCTTTCTATGACTAATATAGGTAAATATTTAAAAAGTGATGAACAAATGCAAAAAAGTGAAAAATATGCGGATAAAAGGTCAATATCTTCTGATAACCAAGACATACAATGCAATACAGAAATATCAGAAGAAATGAAAAAAGAAATAAAAAATCTTGCCAAAGAAAATCAAGCATATATACCCAAAGCAAATAAAGTAAAAAATAGTATGCTTGATTCAATAAAAGGATTTTTTACTAAACAACAAAATAATGAAATTTTGCCAGAGCCTACTGTTAAAGAAAATACAAATTTGGAAATAACAGATTATTCGCCAATTGGAATGATAAAAAATCAAATATTGTGGGAAATTCAATCATGGGATAAAAGTGATGTTGATAACAAGATAAATACAAAGTATGTGTTACTACCAACAATTGGAAATCCAATAGATATACTTAATGAAAATCCAGAAGTTTTTAGTGATTTGTATAAAAAATTACAAGAAGCTACTGCTGGGCATGATGAAATACAATTTTTAGGAAGCATCGATTTTGATGTAGAAAATAAAGGATGGTCAGCAAGTTTAACAGGTTCAAAAGAAATAGAAAGTGTAAGGAATCAGGCGGAAAAATTAATAGAAACTACTAATAGAGTAAGGCAAGAAGTAGAAGAAATACAAAAACAGTTTAAACAAGCAGAGCAAGATTATCAAAAAAGACAACAAGAGCCAGAAGAACAGGCAGATAAACCTTCATCACAGGTAAATAAAGAAAATGCTTCTATAAATCAACAGCCACAAACAATTGTAGTAAGCGATTTACATGGTAGAAAGGATAGTTGGGAAACAATAAAAAATAAGTTGGCACAAAATCCAAACCTTAATTTTATAATTTTGGGTGATGCCATGGATAGAGGCAATTATGGAATGGAGATTCTTTTACAAATAAAAGAATTAAGTGATCAAGGAAGAATACAATATTTACCTGGAAATCATGATGAATTTGCATATAATGTAATGAGAGGCATGCTTGAAGGATATACAAATGATTCTCAATACCTAAACAATAAGAAAAATTTAGAGTATAATAAAGGAGGAGTAACACTTCAAAAAATAGAAAACTTTGGACAGACAGTACAAGAAGCACTTAGAGATGGAATAATAAGTAAGAAAATTAGCTTAAAAGAACTTAGTGATTGGTTAGGAAATCAACCACTTCAGATGACAACAGAACAAAAAGGAATTAAATATGCATTAGCACATGCAGTTTTTGATACAGACCTTTATTTATATGATAAAAATTTCAATTTAAAAAAAGCTGTTGATATGCAATTACAAAGAGGAACGAATAAATATAATGATATAATATCAAGATTTAAAAACGTATTGTGGTATAGACAAGAAACTACAAATACACACTATGCTCCAATAAGCTGGCCAAAAGATTATGCAATGGTTGTAGGACATACACCACAAAAACAAGGAGCAAATGTGAAATTTTTTAATAATGATTTTACCAAACCAATGATATATATAGATGGTGGATTTATACGCTATTTAGGTGGTTATAACTTGAATGGAAAAGTTTTAGAAAATATAGAAACAGATGTAAATCAGCAAAGTACAAATGAACAAGATGTTGAAGATGAAAGATAAAAAAGCCTATATATGATATAAAGGAAAAATAGATGTGTCCCCAAATTTCCCAAAAGGAAAAAAGGGGACAGTCCCCAAATTTCCCAGAAGGAGAAAAATAGTATGAAATGGACACAAGAACAAGAGCAAGCGATATATGAAAAAGGAAGTAATATACTAGTTGCAGCAGCTGCAGGAAGTGGAAAAACAGCTGTATTAGTAGAAAGAATAATAAATAAAGTAATAACTGAAAACATAGATATTGATAAATTACTAGTTGTAACATTTACAAATGCTGCTGCATCAGAAATGAGAGAAAGAGTATTAAATGCAATATATAAAAAAATAGATGAAGAACCAGAAAATGAAAGACTACAAAGACAAGTTACATTATTAAACAAATCAAATATATGTACAATAGACTCATTTTGTTTAGATGTAGTAAGGAATAATTTTTTCGAACTTGACATATCACAAAACTTCAGAATAGGAGACACGACAGAAATAGAAATATTAAAACAAGACATAATAGAAGAGATATTTGAAGAAAAATATGAAAGTGAAGATAAAGATTTTGAAAAACTAATAAATACATACACGAGTTATAAAGATGATACACCATTAAAAGAACTAATTTTAAAAATATATACATATATACAAAGTAATCCATTTCCGGAAAAATGGTTACATGAAAAAATTGAAATGTTCAATTTAGATAATTTAGAGCAAGATTTTGCAAAAACAGTATGGGGAAAATTACTATTAAAGCAAGTAGAAGAAATATTACAAGATGGAATAATTAAGCTAGAAAAAGAAAGAAATAATTTAGGAAAATATACAGAATTAACAACATATTTTCAGATAATAAATGATGATATAGAACAATTAGAAATGTTAAAAGCAAATTTGGATTCATGGGATAAAGCATATGAATTAACATTAAACTTAAAATTTAAAACATGGGCAGTAAACAAAAAAATAACAGAAGAAGCAAAAGATATAGCAAAACAGACGAGAGATGAAGTAAAAGGAGCAATCAAAAAAATAACAGAAAAAATATTAATATTTAATTCAAAAGAAGCAAACCAAGACATAAATGATATGTATGAAATTCTAAAAAAATTAGAAAAAGTAATTCTTGAATTTGGTGAAAAATTTGCAAAAAGAAAAAAAGAAAAAAATATAGTAGATTTTGGGGATATAGAGCATTTTACATTACAAATTTTATTAGATGAAGAAACAAAAGAACCAACAGAAATTGCAAAAAAATATCAAGAAAAATTTGAAGAAATTGCAATAGATGAATATCAAGATAGTAATTTAGTACAAGAATATATATTAAATGCTGTATCAAGAGGTAATAATATATTTATGGTAGGAGATGTAAAGCAAAGTATCTATAAATTTAGACAAGCAAGACCTGACTTATTTTTAAATAAATATAAGACATATAAACTAAAACAAGAAAAAGATGAGAATGATAATTTAAAAATACAATTATTCAAAAACTTTAGAAGTAGAAAAGAAGTTTTGGATTTTACAAATGTAATATTTGAAAACATAATGAGTGAAAATTTAGGAGAATTAAATTATACGCAAGAAGAATATTTGAATTTAGGTGCAAATTATGAAGACACAAACCAAGATTTAAGAACAGAAATTGATATATTAAACATAGATGAAAATGAACAACAACAAGAAATTTCGCAAGATAATGAAAATGAAGAAGAAACAGAAAGAATAGAAGATATAGAACTAGAAGCAAAATTTGTAGCAAATAGAATAAAAAAACTAATACAAAATCAGTTTCAAGTATATGATGCAAAAAAACAAGAAAAAAGAAATATAAAATTTTCAGATATAGTAATATTATTAAGGTCAACAAAAGAACCAGCACCTATATTTGAAAAAGAAATATTAAATTTAGGAATGCCTGTATTTAGTGATTCATCATCAGAATACTTAGAAAGTATAGAAATTCAGACAATAATGAGCTTATTAAAAATAATAGATAATCCATTACAAGAGATTCCACTAGTAGCAGTAATGAGAAGTATAATCGGAGGATTTACTGATAATGAATTAGTACAAATAAGATTAAGTGATAAATATGATAATTTTTATAATACAATATTAAAAGCCAAAAAAGATGTAGACAAAAACTTAAGAAATAAAATAGATATATTTTTAAATAATCTAGAAATGTGGAGAAAAGAACAAGAATATTTAAGTTTAGATGAATTAATCTGGAAAATCTATAATGATACTGGTTATTACAACTATGTTGGACTAATGACAAATGGAGAATTAAGACAAGCAAATTTAAAAATGTTATTTGAAAGAGCAAAACAATGTGAAAGCATAAGTTTTAAAGGATTATTCAATTTTATAAATTATATAGAAAAAGTAAAAACAAGTAGTAAAGATATGGATTCAGCCAAAATAATTGGAGAAAATGATGATGTAATAAGAATAATGAGTATTCATAAAAGTAAAGGTCTTGAATTTCCTATTGTATTTTTATCAGGAACGGGAAAACAATTTAATATGCAAGACTTAAACAATAAAATTTTATTACATCCAGAAATGGGAATAGGCGTAAAATATATAGATTATGATAGACAAATAGAATATGATACTTTATCAAAACAAGCAATGAGAAATCAGATAATGTTAGAAACTTTATCAGAAGAAATGAGAGTTTTGTATGTTGCATTAACAAGAGCAAAAGAAAAACTAATCATAACAGGATATAGCAAAAATGATACAGAAAAAGAAAAAAATATGATTGATATAATCTATAAATATGGAAAAGAAGATGATAAAATAAATTATATTTTATTAAAAAAATATAAATCATATTTAGACTGGATAAGATTAGTTTGCTTATACAATAAAGAGCAAATGCAAAATCTTGCTATAGTTAAAGTATTTAATAAAAACGATATTTTAAAACAACAAAAAGAAGATACAGAAATAGAAAATAAAACTTCTGATGAGATTTTACAAAAATTAGATAATAACGAAATTGACAAAAATGAACAACAGAAAATAATAGAATTATTAGAATATCAATATAAATATAAAAATTCTACAATAATTCCAACCAAAACTTCTGTAACAGAGTTGAAAAATTTAAAATTAGAAAAAGATACGACATTTGAAGAAACAGGAATAGAAATGCCAAAACCTAAATTTTTACAAGATGATGAAGAAATAAAAATTACTAATGCAGAAAAAGGAACATTAATACATCTATGTATGCAAAAACTGGATGTAACAAAAAAATCTTATACAATAGAAGATATAAAAGAGTTAGTTGAAAAACTACAAGCAAAAAAAATAATATCTCAAAAAGAAGCAGAAACAATTAATATAAAAAAAGTATACAATTTTACCAAATCAAGTATATGGAGTGAATTAATTAATAGTAAATTAGTTGAAAGAGAAAAGCCATTTTATATTAATATACCTGCAAAAGAAATTTATGATAAAGAACTAGATGAAAATATTTTAGTCCAAGGTATGATAGATTTATTTTACATAAATGCTCAAGATGAAGTGGTTTTGGTTGATTATAAAACTGATTTTGTAGAAAATGCGAATGAAAAAATATTGGTTAATAAATATAAAACACAATTAGATTTATATAAGATGGCACTAGAAAAGTCTCTAAATAAAAAAGTTGATAAAGTATTTATTTATTCAACTTATTTAGATAAACAAATAATAATATAAAAAATTTCCTTAATTTATTTACTAAAGGATTTTCATTATCTTTTAACTATAGTATTTTTTAAGTATTTATTTTTTTATATAATATAACTTAACTGATTAAAAAAATTTATAAGCATCTTGACATCTTTTGAACACATTGATATATTTTATTTATAGTATTTCGTTCATTAAATAAATTAATGAAACAAAAATGCTTATAAAAGATTGAAAAATCAATTAATTAGAAAAACGAAGGAGGAAAAAATGAAAAAAGAACAAGGAATAACACTGATAGCATTAGTAGTAACAATAGTAGTATTATTGATTTTAGCAGGAGTAAGTATATCAATGTTAACAGGAGAAAATGGAATAGTAACACAAGCAGGTAAAGCAAAAGATGAGACGGAACAAGCAAGAGTGCAAGAATTAGTGGATTTAGCAGTAAATAGTTTAATCGGAGAAAACATGGGAAGTACAAATGGAATAACACCACAGATGGTAGCAGAAGAAGTAAATGAGATGGAAAATAGAGATGATGTGTATGCAGAAGGAAGTGAATTTCCAACTCAAATAATATTTCCAGAAGAAGAAAGAGAAGTAGACGTAGATTTAGAACAAGAAGTAGACTTAAATGAAATGTATGAAGCTGCAGTAAATGAAGAAGATATAGCATCAACAGATTTATTTGAATATGAAATAATAGATGAAGCAGAAATAGGAGCTGTAACAATAGGAAAATTGCCATCCAAAAAAGCTAAAATATTACGAATAAAACAAGAATACTGTAGTGGAATATCAAGCTCTGATGGAACTTATGAAAATACTAATTACGAAATTATTTATGAAGGAGAAAAAATATCAGATACATTGATAATTCCATATCAAGTAGAATTAGATGGGGAAATGTATAAAATAACTGAAGTAAATCTACATGCAATGGGAGGTTTTGATTGTTATTCATTTCCAGAAGTTGAAACAGTAATATATCCTAATACTATAGAAGAAATATATGGGGGTAATTCAGGATACTTTCGGGAATAAAACATTAAAAACAGTTGTATTACCTAATAAATTAAAAACAATTGGAAAAGAGGCATTTAACGGCTGTCAAGAATTAGAAAATATTACAATACCAGAAAGTGTAACAAGTATAGGAGATGGGGCATTTGGTGGTTGTAGTAGTTTAACAAATATAACAATCCCAGAAAGTGTAACAAGTATAGGAGAGAGAGCATTTAGAATATGTACCAGCTTAACCAATATAACAATTCCAAAATCAGTGACTACTGTTGGATATGGAGTATTTTTCGACTGGATGTCTACGCAGACAATAAATGTTCCATTTAAAGAAGGAGAAATACCAGAAGGATGGAATGAATATTGGAAAAGTTCTTGTAATGCTACAATAAATTATTTAAAATAATAATATCAAAAAAGTTCCAGTTTATTCTGGAACTTTTTTGATAAAACAAATAAAACACTTTATTTTTTCAACAAAATATGATAAAATGTGCAAGATAAAGGAGAAAAGGAGCAATATGGAAACAAAACAAGAAATAGTAAAACAAAAACAATATATAGAAAAGGTGCGAGAAATAAACAAAGAAAAACAACTAAAATATTACATATTAACAATGGGATGTCAACTTAATGAAAATGATTCAGAAAAAATATGTGGAATGTTAGAAGAGATGGGGTATATCTCTACAGAAGATTATACACAAGCAGATTTAGTAATATTTAACACATGTTGTGTAAGAGAAAATGCAGAAGACAAATTATTTGGGAAACTAGGAGAGTTAAAAAAGGTAAAAGAAAAAAGAGGAACAATTATAGCAATTGGTGGATGTATGATGCAAGAAAAACACATAACAGATAAAATTCAAGAAAGCTACCCATATACAGACATCATATTTGGAACACATACAATGCATAAACTTCCAGAAGATATTTATAAAATCTTAGAAAATAGAAAAAAACTTCAAGATGTAATAGATATAGATGGAGAAATTTATGAAGGTTTGCCAATAAAAAGAACAAGTGAAATAAAAGCATCAGTAACAATAATGTATGGATGTAATAACTTTTGTAGTTATTGCATAGTTCCATATGTAAGAGGAAGAGAAAGAAGTAGACATCCAAAAGATATATTAGAAGAAGTAGAACAACTTGCAAAAGAGGGATACAAAGAAATAACATTATTAGGACAAAATGTTAATTCATATCTAAGAGCTGAAAAATGGAAAGAAGAAGGAAAAGAATATAAAGGAATAAATTCATTTGCAACATTGTTAAAAGAAATAAATAAAATAGATGGAATAGAAAGAATTAGATTTGTATCACCACATCCAAAAGACTTCACAGATGATGTAATTGATGCAATAGCTAGTTGTGAAAAAATTTGTAAATTAGTACATTTACCTTTACAATCAGGAAGTACACAAGTATTAAAAACAATGAATAGGAAATATACAAAAGAACAATATTTAGAATTAGTAGAAAAAATGAAAGCAAAAATACCAAATTTAACATTATCAACAGATATCATAGTGGGATTTGCAGGAGAAACAGAAGAAGATTTTGAAGATACACTTGATGTAGTAAGAAAAGTATGTTTTGAACAAGTTTATATGTTTATATATTCAAGAAGAGTAGGAACACCAGGAGATAAAATGGAAAATCAAATTCCAGAAGAAATCAAACATAAAAGATTTGATAGATTAAAACAATTAGTTGAAAGTCAAATTGCAGAAAATAATCAGAAATATGTAGGCACAATTCAAAAAGTATTAGTAGAAGGCCCAAGCAAAAATAATCCTAAATTATTGACTGGAAGAACAGACAGTAACAAAGTAGTTATTTTTGAAGGAGAACAAGAATTAATAAACAAAATAATAGATTTAAAAATAGTTTCAGAACATATGTGGTATTTAAAAGGAGAAAGGAAGTAAAATATGGCAGAAAAAGCAGAATATTCACCAATGATGCAAAGATATTTAGAAACAAAAGAAAAATACAAAGACTGTATACTATTTTATAGATTAGGAGACTTTTATGAAATGTTTTTTGATGATGCAATAATAGCATCAAGAGAACTAGAAATAACATTAACAGGAAAAGATTGTGGACAAGAAGAAAGAGCGCCAATGGCAGGAGTGCCACATCATGCGGCAGAAACATATGCAGCAAGATTAATAGAAAAAGGATATAAAGTAGCAATATGTGAACAACTAGAAGACCCAAAAACAACAAAAGGGATAGTAAAAAGAGGAGTAATAAGAGTATTAACACCTGGAACAATAGTAGAATCAAATTTGTTAGAAGAAAAGAAAAACAATTATATAATGAGTATATATAAAAGTGGATTATATTTTGGACTAAGTGTATGTGATATATCAACAGGTGAATTTTATAGTAGTGAAATAAAAGAAGAAAACAATTTTGAATTATTATTAGATGAAATTGCAAGATTTACTCCATCAGAAATAATTGCAAATTCTAATTTTTTCGAATGTGAAGAACAATTAAATAAAATCAAAGAAAGATTTCAAATTTATATGAGCAAATTTAATGACAAGTTTTTCACAGATGAAATAGGAAATTTACAATTAGATTATAATATAATAGAAAATAAAAAAGAAGTAGAAAATCTAAAAGAAAAAAGCTTAGTAGTAAGAACAATAAATGCCTTATTAGAGTATTTAAATGAAACTCAGATGACAAGCTTAGAACACATAAATACAATAACAATATACAATATATCAAAATATATGTCATTAGATATAAATGCAAGAAGAAACTTAGAAATAACAGAAAAAATGAGAGATAAATCAAAAAAAGGAACATTACTTTGGGTATTAGATAAAACATCAACATCTATGGGGGGAAGACTACTTAGAAGATGGTTAAATGACCCATTATTAGATGTAAAAGAAATACAAGAAAGACTAGAAGCTGTAAAAGAATTGAAAGACAATATGATACTTAGAGGAGATACAACAGAAACATTAAAAAAAGTATATGATATTGAACGTTTATCAGGAAAAATGGCTTATGGAAATGCAAATGCAAGAGATATGATAACTTTAAAAAATTCATTAGAAAAATTACCAGCTGTAAAACAGGTGTTGTCACAATGTAATTCAAAAAAATTAAAAGAACTATATGAAAATATAGATGAATTACAAGATATATATGAATTAATAGAAAAATCAATAGTTGATGACCCACCAATGGGAATAAAAGATGGAGGAATCATTAAACTAGGATATGACGAAGAAATTGATAAACTAAAAACAGCTACAACACAGGGAAAAAATTGGATTATCAAACTAGAGGCAGAAGAAAAAGAAAAAACAGGAATAAAAACATTAAAAATAGGATATAACAAAGTATTTGGGTATTACATAGAAGTATCAAAATCATTTATACCACAAGTACCAGATAGATTTATAAGAAAACAAACATTAACAAATGGAGAAAGATATATAACAGAAGAACTAAAAAATTTGGAAAATCAGATACTTGGAGCTGAAGAAAAAGTAGTAAATTTAGAATATAATGAATTTGTAAAAATAAGAGAAGAAATTGCAAAAAACATAAAAAGACTTCAAAAAACAGCAAATGTAGTATCAACACTTGATGTATTATCATCATTTGCTCAAGTTGCAGAAGATTTAAATTATTGCATGCCAGAAATAAATAATGATGGGATAATAGACATCAAAGATGGAAGACATCCAGTAATAGAAAAAATGATGGGAATTGGAAATTTTGTTCCAAATGATACATATTTAGATAAAAATGAAAGCAGATTATCAATAATAACTGGGCCCAATATGGCGGGAAAATCAACTTATATGAGGCAAGTGGCATTAATAACATTAATGGCACAAGTAGGAAGCTTTGTACCAGCACAACAAGCCAAAATCGGAGTGGTAGACAAAATATTTACAAGAGTTGGAGCATCAGATGATTTAAGTATGGGACAAAGTACATTTATGGTAGAAATGATGGAAGTTGCAACAATATTAAGAGAAGCTACTCAAGACAGTCTGGTAATATTAGATGAAATTGGAAGAGGAACTTCAACATATGATGGTCTTTCTATAGCTTGGGCAGTTGCAGAATACATAGCTGATAAAGAAAAATGCGGAGCTAAAACATTATTTGCAACACACTACCATGAATTAATAGAACTTGCAGACAAAATTGAAGGAGTAAAGAATTATTCAATTGCAGTAAAAGAAAAAGGAGAAGATATAATCTTTTTAAGAAAAATTGTAGAAGGTGGAACAGATGAAAGCTATGGAATTCATGTTGCAAGACTTGCAGGAGTACCTAAAACTGTAACCAAAAGAGCTAATGAAATATTAAGAAGCTTAGAAAGAAAAAGCATGATAAGTGGCAAAAAGCAAGAAAATAAAAAAGTTGTTGAAGGACAAGTTGATATGTTTAACTTTAAACTTGCAGAAATTGCAAATGAAATTGATAAAATTAATTTAAATGAATTAACTCCAATAGATGCATTAAATACTTTAGTAAAAATAAAAGATAAAATGAAATAATTGTCGAAACTTGTCGATGAAAAGTTCTTGACAAACTACATTAAACAATAGTATAATAGAAACATAATTTTTATAATTGTGTTTCTATATTTTTTATCAAAAAACTCGCATTTTGAGTGAAGTAGAGGAAACACAAAAGTTTGATACACATGTTTTTTAAAATCAAATTTTTTAAATTCAAAATAAAAGATTTAATCTTTAAAGAAATCAAAAATTAATTTGTAATGAAAGGAGCAATTATTATGCAAGAAATGGAATTATTAACTCAGTTAATGAATACATTAACTCAATTAACGAACACATTAACTACTTTTCAAGCGGAAACAATGAAAGCACTTAATGAAATAAGAGAGGAATTAAAAGAAAATAGAAAGCGTTGGGAACAAAATGAAAAGCGTTGGCAAGAAAATGATAAACGCTGGGAAGAAAATGAAAAGCGTTGGCAAGAAAATATGAAACGTTGGGAAGAAAATGAAAAGCGTTGGCAGGAAAATAAAAAAATGTGGGAATTAAATGAAATACGTAGGAAGAAGGATAAAGAAGATATAGAAGCAATATTGTGGTCATATCAAACATCAACAGAAGATATGTATAATGAAAATAAAGAAAGAATAATAATATTAGAAAAATACATAAATGTATAAAATAAAAAAGTGTATCAAACAAATCTATATAATATAAAATTAGAAATAAAATTGCAGTAAAAATTAACAACAAAAAAACTCGACAAAAATATTGCAATTTTATTTTTATTTGGTATAATAGAATTGATATATTATGTAGGAGGAATTTTAAATGAAGAGAGCAATAGTAAATCTGATAGTTATAGTATATGTGATAATAGCGATAGTGGTAACATTATGTTTGTTAAATTATAATGATTATAATGTAACAGAATTCGGAAATAACACATTAATACTAATAGCCGATGATTCACTAGAACCTGAATATGTAGAAGGAGACTTAGTAATAGCTACAAAAGAAAACTTGGATAAAGTAGAAGTAGGGGATAAAATATTTTTTTATAATGATAGGGACATAAAACTAGGAGAAGTAAATCAAATAAATGAATACGAAGGAATAAGTACTACTTACATTTTAGATGGAAATCATCAAGTAATAGAAGATGATGTAATAGGTAGCGAAGACAATGTAAAAGTATATAGTAAAGTTGGAAAAATCCTAAGTATATTAGAATCAAGATGGGGATTTTTATTTTTAATAATATTTCCATCAGTAATAGCATTTTTACATGAAATATTTGAGGTAATAGTAGAATTAGGAAATAAAGATTAAAACAAAGGAAAGAAATATGAGAAAAATATGGATATTATCAGCATTAATAATGTTAATAATTACACTATATCAAATAAATAGTGCATATGCTAAATACTATACAGAAGCAAAAGGAACAATAGAAGAACAAATAGGAGCATGGATAGTAAAAGTAAATGGAACAAATATAGCAACAGGAACAGATTCACAAGAATTTACTATAAATGAATTAACATATAATTCAAATGATTATGTGTTAGAGGGAAAAATTGCGCCAGGTTTGCTAGGATATTTTGATGTAGAAATAGATGCAACAGAAGCAAGTGTTGCAGTAAGATATGATGTATCAATAAATTTTGAACAACTAGATTTAACAGATTCTATATATTTTGCAAGATTAGTAAAAGTAGTAGATGGAGTAGAGTCAACAGAAGGAATAACAAAAACAGGAGAAAGTACTTATACAGGAGTAGTTAGCCTAGATGACATACAAAATAAAAAAACAAATACAATCAGAGTTTATTTAGGTTGGGATGATGATGGAACAGGAGTAAATGACGAAGCAGATTCAGAATTAGGATTGCAAAAAGACATACAAATATCTATACCAGTAGAAGTAAAAGCAAGTCAATATTTGGGAGAAAATATAGAAGAATATAATCCTTAGTTTAATAGATAATTGAAATTAGTTTTAATTAGTTTTAATTAATTTTTACATAATTTTTGCATAATATTTATATATATAACTATGTAATAAAGCAAAGCTCCCCGACGAAAGCCCCAGATATGGTTTTGCTATGAAATAGTTATATATATAAATATTATGCAAAGAAAGGATTAAAAATGTACAAAATATTTGAAAAAATAGCACATATTATATTAAATATAATAATAGTAATAGTTTTTTTGATAGTGCTAATAGTTGGATATAACTATATACAATTACAAATAATGAATAAAGACTATACGAACTTTTTTGGATATACAATATTTGAAATAAAAACAGGAAGTATGGCAAAAACATTAAATGTATATGACGTAATATTAGTAAAGATAACAAAAGATGTAAAAGAAAATGACATAATAACATTCAAAAAAGACAATGACTTAATAACACATAGAATAATGAAGATAAATGGAGATAAATTAGTAACAAAAGGAGATGCAAATAATACTGAAGACGAAGAAATTACAAAAGATGCAGTAATAGGAAAAGTTGTTTCAGTATATCCCAGAGTTGGAATTTGGGCAAAAGTTTTTACAGAGCCAAATGTTTTAATATCAATATTTATCACACTTGTATTAATAGGATTAGCAATATCAAAAGATAAAACAGAAAAAATAAAAAACGAAAGGAATAAAAATGAGTAGAAGGAGAAGAAAGAACAAATTTTATAAAAAAATAATAATAATATTTGTATTAATAATTATCCTAATATTCATACTAAAGGGAACATTAGCAAGATATAGTTCATCAGGAAAATCAGAAGCAAATGTAGATGTAGCATTTTATTTGTTAAAAGAACAAAAAATATCAGAAACAATAGCATTAGAAGAAATGATTCCAAGTGATGAAAAATACATATACAATTTTTCTATAGCAAATAATGATGGAACAGATAGAACAGAAACAGCATTAAAATATACCATATCAATACGAATGACAACAAATCTTCCGTTAACATATAGTTTATATATGAATGATGGAGCAGATGACTTATTTAGAGATTACCAAACTACACAAGATGAATATGGTACATATTTTAAAACAATAACATCAAGTGAAAACACATTTGGATTTGAAACTGATGAGATAAATAATTATAGGTTAGAAGTAACATTCCCTAAAGAACTAAATTCAGTAGAGTATCAGGGAATAATAGAAGCTGTTGAAATTACAATAAATTCTGAACAAATTGTATAATAAATAATTAGTAAGAAAAGGAAGTTCAAATGACAAGGAGAAGGAGAAAAAAAAGAAATAATAAAATAATACCATTATTAATTATTCTGATAATAATAGTTATACTTGTGCCAACAATGACAAGTTTATCAAAATATGTATATAATGCAGTACAAGATTATTATTTAGGTTCAAAAGGATTTTATTTTAATAGTGATAAACTAACAACAGACCACGCAGAATTTGAAATAGCAAATAACTGGTCAGGAGCAGAAACATATACAATAACAATAAACTTAAATAGTAAAAAAAATGACTTATTATTTGCAGAAACAGATATAGACTATACTGTAAATTTAACACATTCAGATAATATTGAATGTGAATTAAGTAAAAATAGTGGGACAATAATAGGGAGTCAAAATGGAGGAATAAATGAAGACTATTTCACAATAAAAATAAATCCAGCAGGAGGACAAGCATTAGCAAATGGAGAAACCACATGGGTAGAAGTTGAGGTAACATCAACATCACCATATGAAAAAACATTAAGTGGAAGATTAATAGTAGGAGTAGGAACAGAAGATATATCATATGAAATAATGGACTCAGAAAACAGTCCATACTTAGAAGTAAATATAACAAACTCATTAGATATAGGAAAAGATGTAAAATTATCATTTGACCCTAATATAATATTACTTGATATGACAAGTAGTTATTACTTAAATTCAACAGCAACTACAACAACTGAAATAAATGGGTATTCATATGTAAATTCAGTAACATCATTTGTAGATACACTTCAAACAACAACAGTAAAATTTTATAAAATAGACCCAACGCAAAACTATACACACGAAGCTGGAAGTACTGAACCTCCAGTAATCACACTAACATACTAAAAAAGAGGTGAAAATATGACATATAATATAATGGCAGAATATATAGAATACACAAAAAAATTTTTAAAAGAATTTATGAAAGAATTTTTTAAAGAAAAATATGATGAAAATATATCAAAAGAATTTATAGAAACTTATATAGAAGCCAGATATAATAATTATGGAGGAAATGAAAAACAAAGAGTATTTTATAGAAGAATATATTCTGCATTACAGAAATCAGCGACTAAGCTAGAATTCAATCAATATGAAGAAAATCATCCAGTAATTAGAAATATGTTAGAAACATATCAATATATATTTTACATAGATTTTGTACGTCCATTACATAAAGAATGGAGAGAATTTATAAATGAGATGTATGAAAAAAGAATAACTAAATTTGAAATGAAAAGAGATGGAGAATTACGAGATAATCTTTATAAAATGATAAGAGAATATAGAGATAAAAAAGAAAAATATCTAAAACAATTCGAATCAGATGATTTTGAACTTGTAATTACCAAATATCCATTAATAAAAGATGTATATAAAGTTGATTTAAAATACAATTTTAAATTTCCATATATTTTTAGCAATAGAGCAATAACAGATGTGTATAATGAAAATATAGTAAATGAAGATAAATTAATAATACAATATTTAATGTTAACAGTTTATAATATAAGAATGATATTAGAAGGGAAATTTAATACTCAATATTTAGTAGAATTTCCAATGACATTATTTGAAAAAAGGAAAAAATTAGAACAAATATTACGTATAATAAATGACCCATCAATACAAGAAAAAATAAAAATAAAAGTAAAATATAGAGATTTTATAATACATAGAAATGAAATATATGAATTAATGAAAAGTGGATATAAATTTGCTATAATAATAGATGACTCATTTATAATAAGTAGAGAACATATAAGAAAATTAGAAATATTTAATTATGTAATCGTAAGCAAAAAACTTGAATATTTTGAAGAATTCAAAGAAAATGCAGATGAATTAAAAAATTTAATAATAGATGAAGGATAGGGGTATAATGGATACATTTGTAAGATTTTTATATGAATTTATAAATCAAACAGTTTCAGGAATATTAATGATATTTAAAGGCTTAATAGATGGTATTAAGCAAATGTTTAATATAAAGCAATATATGGAAGTGTTTAGAAACTATTATGCAGACTTTTCTGCACCTGAATGGGTAATGGCAGTATTATCAATATTATTTGTAGTAATTTTTTTAGGATTAATAGTATTTTTAGTATTATTTATAGTAAAAAAATATGCTAAGCTAAGAAAGCCAGTAACAGACCAAGAGGCATTATTAGATGAAGTTGCAACATTAAATAAAAAAGTGGTCAAATTATCAAAAGAAAAAGATGAAATATTAGCAATGAAAGTATCACAATTAGGATTAAAACCATCAGAATTAGATGAAGAAACTCCTCAAAATGGTGAAGAAGGAGAAGAAGTTGATCCATCAACAACACAACGTTTTGCAAAACTATCATTAATAGATATGGAATATGCCAATTATAAAATACAAAATTATAATAACTCATTTGATTTACCAGAATTTTGCTTCAACTTTAGAAATTATGCTGCATCAAAATTAAAATTATATTATACAGAAAAAATGATGAGAATATTTATTGCAGGAATAGCATCAACAAAATTAGTAATATTACAAGGTATTTCTGGTACAGGTAAAACATCTCTTGCATATGCATGGGGAAAATTCTTAAAACATGATTCATGTGTAGCATCAGTACAACCATCATGGAGAGATAGAACAGACCTTTTTGGATATTTCAACGAATTTACAAAGAAATTTAATGAAACAGATATATTAAAAGAAATGTATATAGCAAATTATACAGATGATATATATACAATAATATTAGACGAGATGAACTTATCACGTGTTGAATATTATTTTGCAGAAATGTTATCAATACTAGAAATGCCTAACAAAAAAGAATGGGTAATAGAAGTTGTACCAAATAGTTGGCCAACAGACCCTAAAAAATTAATGTTTGGAAAAATACAAGTACCAGCAAATATGTGGTACATAGGTACAATCAATAACGACGACTCTACATTTGCTGTAACAGATAAGGTATATGATAGAGCTATGCCTATAGATATAAATGATAAAGGAAAAGTATTTGTACCAGAACAAAGAGATGCAATGGATGTAAATTATTCATACTTAGATAGAATATTTTCAGAAGCAATGGAAACATATGCAATATCACAAGACACATTAGACAAAATAGAGCAAATGGATGATTATGTAATAGCACATTTCCGTATAGCATTTGGTAACCGTATTGTAGCACATATGAAAAAATTTGTACCAGTATATGTAGCATGTGGAGGAACAGAAGTAGAAGGAGTAGATTACTTTATTGCTAAAAAAATATTAAGAAAATTTGAACAATTAAATATGGCATTAATAAAAGACGAAATAGATCCATACATAAAATTTTTAGATGATACATTTGGAAAAGGTGCAATGGCAGAATGTATAGAATATTTATTAAGATTAAAGAAATCTGCATAAAGGAGAAAAATAATGGCAGGATTAGATGTAAATGATTTAGTCAATCAAGTAGATGAAAGTAAAGTAAGTGATTTTGGTAGTAATCTAGATTCAAGCATGAGAGTACAGACAGATTATTTTAGAGATAGTTTTGATGATAAATGGGTAGATTTATTTGAATTTACCCTTCCATATTTGGATAAAATAGTAAGAAATCCTAAAAGATTTATAACAACAGAAGAAGAAATTATAAAAGTAGAACAAGCAAAAAAAGTAGGAGTAGAAACAATAAAACATTTAGCAAAACATACAAACTTTATACAAGATTTAGATGAAGATACAGGAGATGTAATACCATCAAAATTATTAAATGTATTTAAAGAAGAAACATTTAATACATATGAAAATAGATTTATTTACACACTAATAGCATATATGGAACAATTTATAAGATTAAAACTAGATAATACAAATAAAGATCCAAGACTTAGAGATAATAAAAAAATAGATTATACTAGTACAACAATGGTTGGAGAAGAAAAAGTAAGTGTAAATATAACATTAAATACAGATCTTGACACTTCATTAAATAAAGACCCAAATTATGAAGAAAGAATTAAAAAAATAGAAACAGATATAAAAGCATTAAAGCTTTCAGAAGTATATCTTGCCTTAGATAAAGAAGGAGTGGCTTTTGTTACAAATCCGATAAAAAAGACAAATGTAATATTGAAAAATGTAAATTTCCAATATGCAATGAAATTATGGGATTACATTATGGAACATATGGCTGATAAAAATGAACCTGAACAAGAAAAAAAGGATTATCAAGATAAAAGCCAATTAAAAGAATTAATAGATCAGACTTTCTTATTGGAATATTTAACAGTAAACTCTATTAATAATAAAGCAAGTAATGAAGATATTGAAAAAGCGAAAGAAAAAACACTATCAAGTATGCTAGACAAAATAATTGAAATGAATCCAGAAATGACTAAAAAGCAATTGCAAGAAAAGCTAGGAGACAAATTTGATAAAGTAAAAGAAGTCAGAATGGCATCTAAAAAAGATATTGAAAAAATATTTAGAAAATATATGGATAAATATTTTCAAAAAATCAGTGAAGTAAGCATTTAAAAGGTGAAAAAATGAAAACAGTTAAATTTGTAATATCTACTATAAAATTTATTTTAACAATAGTAATAATAGTATTTATAGCTGTAATACTAATACAAAGATTTTCTAATAATAACATATCACTTGCAGGATATCGAATATTCACAGTAGTAACAGAAAGTATGGTACCTAAATATAAAGTAGGAGATGTAATATTAGTAAAAGAAGAAGAAAAAAGCAACATACAAATAGGTGACGATGTTACATATATGGGGAAAGTAGGAAGCTATGCAGATAAAATAGTAACACACCAAGTAATAAATATAGAAAATGGGGAAGATGGACTTCTAAAATTTCATACAAAAGGTATTGCAAATGAAGATGAAGACCCATTAGTTAGTGAAGAACAAATATATGGAGTTGTTCAGACAAAACTGCAAATAGTAACATTTTTAAATGGAATAATAAATAATATGTATGGTATGTATTTTTTAATAATAATACCTCTTGCAATAATAATGTTTACAGAATTTAAAGCATTTAAAGAAGAAAAAGAAGATTATGATGAAGAAGATGAAGATGATTCAGAAGAAAAAGATGATAATGAAAAAATTATAGATAAAAAAGCCAAAAAACGAAAAGAAAAAAGAGCTAAACGTAGAAGAAGATACGAATAGAAGAAAGGAGGATGTAATGAAAAGAAAAAGAGAAGAAAGAAGAAAACGTAGAAGATTGAAATTAAAGACTTTATTCTTACTTTCTTTAACTTTAATTTTTAATACATACGCCTGGTTTCTATATGTAACAACAGTATCTACGAATATGACAGTACATGTTGATGCATGGAGTGTAAATTTTGAAGTTGGAGATCAAGTAATAGAAAATAATTTTGTATTGGAAATAGACCATGCATATCCTGGAATGGATGAGGTCGAAAAAACAGTTACTGTTAATAATTCGGGAGAAAAAGATGCAACTTTAAGTTATGTGATAACTACTGCCAGAATATTTGACGATATATATATTGTGGAAGAAGAATTATCAACAGAAGAAAAAGAAAATTTAACAGGTACTGAAATAAAAATGACAGCTGAAGAATTAGCTCAAATGCTATTAGAAGATTTTCCTTTTGAAATAACTGTAAATGTAAGTTCAACAGATTTAGCAATGAATGGTGGAGAAGCTACAATAAATGTTAAATTTACCTGGGCATATGAAAGTGGTGATGATGAACTTGATACTCAATATGGAGTAGATAGTTATAAATATTATCAACAAAATACAGGAAAATCAGCAATTGAAATAAAAATAAAATTAAAAGCTGAGCAAAAGAATGCTTAAAAGGGGACGGTCCTTTTTGATGCATTTTTTACTTTATAACTATAACGAAAAGATTATATATTACTATGAAATAAAGCCAAGACCCCCGACGAAGACCCAGAATATGTTTTGGCTATGGAATAGTAATATATAATCTTTTCGTATTTAAATACAAATAATAAATGCACCAAAAAGGACCGTCCCCTTCAAAACAGAACCGTCCCTATATAATTTGTTCAAAGTTTAACGTTACATCTAAAATTGCAGTACCACCAGCTATACCTAGAGCTGTATCTTCTACTGAATCAAGTCCATCATCTAACCAGGTTGTGTAAATTCTTATAATAGTTGAATCAGCATCCAAAGAAATATCATAAGAAAATGAATTAGTATCTATAAGTTCTATAATTTCTCCATTATTAATTGAATAACCTGAAACAACGAAATCCATAGTTAGAGAACTATTTTCATTTACTGAAGTGGTAACAGTTATAGTAAAAGGAACTGTTACATTTGAAGAATCTATATTTAAATCAAAATAACCAACTGCACCTGGAACAATAACATCATTTTTCATAAACTCATTACCAGGAAAAACAGCAGTCATAGTAGCACTAATATCAGGGTTTTCAGCGATATTTTGATTATTAACTAAGATATTCCAATATGAAATTGCAATATTTGCATTTGCATCTAAATTAGTCACATATTTAGCATATGTAGTTTGAACTACAGAAAGACTAATAATAAGCCAAATACATGCAAGTAATAAAAAAGCTTTCTTTTTAGTAATTAAATTTTTATCCATAAATCCTCCTATTACACTAAAAAAAGCATAGCATAAAATGTAGTAAAATACAATAAAAAAACGAAATGTTACAAAAATATTAGAAAAATGTAAAAAAAAATGTAATATAAATGTAACATATTTGTAATTGTATTTGACAGTCGAATATGCTAAAATTTAAATAACAAAAATATCATATTTTGTTCATTTTTGATGAAATAACAAATGGGGTAGGTAGAATGTAAATGTCAAAAAGGAGAATACGAAAGAATGCCAACAAGATAAGCGAAAGAAATTCTAGAATACGATGGATAAGGCGACTGCTTGTTATAATGGTAATATTCTTACTAATCATATATTTTATATTAAAAATAGTATATGATTCAGGAAGATTTACGATAATATTAGATAAAGCAGGAGACCCAATGAGTGGTCTAATAATTTATGATAAACTAGAAGAAAAAAAGGCCCAGCAAAAATTAGAAGCAGATACAGTTGATTTTTTTACAAATATAGCAGAAAGTTGGCTACCAGCAGATATTGACAGTCAGGCAGAAGGAAGTCACAATGGCACAAACTATATAGCATATACATTCTATGTAGAAAACAGAAGTGACAATACTATGAATTATTGGTATCAAGTTGTACTAGATGATGTAATAAAAAGAGTAGATGAAGCATTGAGAGTGACAATATTTTTAAATGGAGAGAAAAAAGTATATGCAAAAGTAAATAGTACAACAAAAGAACCAGAAGGAAATACAATCCCATTTAATGATGCAAAAGAAATCATAGTCGAACCTAGAGAAAACTTTAACTCTGGCGAGATAGATAAAATTACTGTCGTAATTTGGATAGATGGTAATGACCCAGAATGCTTAGATGATTTAATAGGTGGAGAAATTAAAATGCATATGAGTATTTTGGAAGAGCATGTTGAACAAGAGAATAATATATAAAAGGAGAGAAAAAAATGAGAAGAAGTAGAAGTAACAGAAGAAGATTAAAATCATTATTTATTATGTTGATATTAACAGCAATGTTAATGGTAACATCAACATATGCATGGTTCTCAGCAAACAAGGAAGTTGCACTTGAAGGAATAAATGCAAAAGTTGTAGCTGCAGAAGGTTTGCAAATATCACTTGATGGAGAAGCATGGAGTTCAAAAATAACAATAAATAAAGAAAATTTAGCTGCAGCAGTATCAAATAACTATAAATGGCCAGATGCTTTAGTACCAGTATCAACAGTAGGAGAAACAGCATCAGGAAACATGAATATGTTTTATGGAGATGTAAGTGCAGATGGTTCAGAATTAACAAATGCAGCTATAGAATCTGATGCAGATACAACAAAATATATAGTATTTGATTTATATTTTAAAAACTCATCTTCAAAACCAACAGATGATTTACAATTAAATGTTGGTACAAAAGTAGCAATAAATGCAGTTGATGGAAAACAAGGAACAGGACTAGAAAACTGTGTAAGATCTAGTATAGTATTATATGAAAATACAGCATTAATGACAGATGATGGAGCAACAATTAGAGCAATTGCAGCAGGAACACCATTAGTAAGTATATGGGAACCAAATTATAATAAACATATAGCAGAAGTTGTAAAAAATGACAATGATAGAATACCAAGTGCAGATACTGATTTTACAACTTTAGGACTAAAATCTGTAGGAGATGGAACAGTAACAGGAATAAATGTAGCAACAGACCCATCAAATGAATTTTTAGGAGAACAAACTACAATTAAAACAGATGCAACAGTAGGAACTGCTACAAATATGACAGCAGTAGATGGTTCTACTCAACTAAAATTAAAACAAAATTCTGTAATGAAAGCAAGAATATATATATGGCTTGAAGGACAAGACCCAGATTGTATAGATACAGCATCAACAGGTAAATCAATAGATATAGTATTAGGATTTACAAAACCAGCAGTAACACAACCAGGTGGCTAAAATTAATTAATTATTTATATAATTAAATCAAAGGAGAAAGATTATGAGTAGGAGAAGTAGAAGAAGTAAAAGAAGACTAAAATCTTTATTTATGACAACAATATTAATAGGAATGCTACTATTATCATCAACATATGCATGGTTCTCAGCAAACAAAGAAGTTGCACTTGAAGGAATAAATGCAAAAGTTGTAGCTGCAGAAGGTTTACAGATATCACTTGATGGAGAAGCATGGAGTTCAAAAATAACAATTAATAAAGTGAACTTAGCAGCAGCAATAGATAATAATTATGCTTGGCCAGAGGCATTAGTACCAGTATCAACAGTAGGAGAAACAGCTTCTGGAGAGATGAATATGTTTTATGGAGATATAAGTGCAGATGGAACACAATTAACAAATGTTGATCAAGAAAATGATGCAGATACAACAAAATATATAGCATTTGATTTATATTTTAAAAATTCATCTTCAAAAGTAGATGGAGATATATTACAATTAAATACAGGTACAAAAGTTGCAATAGCAGCAGACGGAAAACAAAATACAGGACTAGAAAACTGTGTAAGATCAGCAGTTGTATTATATAGTAATAAAGAAGTTATGACAGCAGCAGGTACAGATATTAGACAAATAGCACCTGGAACACCAACAGTATGTATATGGGAACCAAATTATAATAAACATATAGCAGAAATTGTAAGAAATGACCCAACAAGAGTTCCAAATGCAACAGCAGAATTTACAACATTAGGAGTAAAAAAGAATGGTGGAGGAACAATTTCTGGAGTTAATGTACCAGATTTAACAGCAGGTAATGCTAATGAAAATTTAGGAGAGCAAAAAACATTAAAAACAGATGCAACAGTAGGAACTGCTACAAATATGACAAACTTAGGTACTGATAATATGATGTTAGCACAAAATTCAATAATGAAAGCAAGAGTATATATATGGTTAGAAGGACAAGACCCAGACAATGTTGATACAGCATCAACAGGTAAATCAATAGACATAGTATTAGGATTTACAAAACCATCAGTAAAAAAACCATAATTTTGAAAGCACAAAATGTGAAAAAACATTTTGTGCTTTTGTGTATAAAAATATAAAAACATCTTGAAAAAAAGTGTAAAAAACTATATAATAAGGTGGAAAATATAGGAAAGGAAAATATAGATGTTAGAAAAAATAAAAAGAAAAAAGGGGCTAGTAATATTAATATCAATATTAGTAGTATTATTACTAATATTAGCAGTAATAGCAATAATAAACATGTCAAAAGAAACAAAAGAAGTAATGCAAGAAACAGTAGAAATAGGAAAACAAGAAAAAACAGAAATAATAACAACAAATAGGCAACAAATAAATTCAGAAGAACCACCACCAAATGTAGAACAAATTGAAGAAAAAGAAGAACCAGAAGTAGAGCAGAAAAAACAAGAAATAAAATATTATATAAAAGTAAATAATCAAGCAAATGTAGTAACAATATATACAAAAGACAAAAATGGAAATTACACAGTACCATATAAAGCAATGATATGTTCAATAGGAAAAGCAACACCAACAGAAGGAGTATATACAATACCAGGAAAGACATGGGATAGATGGACATGGGGACAAATGGAAGGAGGAGTATGGGCACAATATTATGTAAGAATAAAAGGAAGTATATTATTCCATTCAGTGCCATATACAAGTAAAGATAAATCAACATTAGAATATTGGGAATATGATAAATTAGGAACAAAAGCATCAGCAGGATGTATACGATTAACAGTAAGAGATGCAAAATGGATATATGATAATTGTCCAGCAGGTACACAAGTAGAATTTTATTATGACTCAAATCCAGGACCATTAGGAAAACCATCAGCACAAAAAATATCAGGAGAAGAAAGTGTAAGAGGTTGGGACCCAACAGACCCAGCAAGTGGAAACCCATGGAAAAATTATACACCAACACCACAAGCCCAACCAGAACAACCACCAGTAATACAGGAACCTATAGAACAACCAGACCAACCAGTAGTAGAAGAACCAATAACACCACCAGAACAAGGAGAAGAAGAAAATCCTGAGGACAAGCCAGAAGAAAAACCAGAAGAAAGTGAACCAGAAGAAGTTCAACCAGAAGAAACTCAACCACCAAAAGAAGAAGAAACACCTGAACAAAATACATCAGAAGAAAATGAAAAAAAAGAAACAATATAAACTAAAAAAATTTAAAAAAGATATAGACATAAAAAGTTTTTTTATATATAATTCTGTACGAAAGGAATGAGAAGAAACAATGGAAATAAGTGAAATAAACTTAAGCAAAATAACAAATGAAGAATTACTAGAAATTTATAATAGAACAGAAGAATACATAGAATTTCTAGAAAATGAAATAAAAACAAATGAGGTGGAGAAAAAATAATGAGTAGTCCAATAGAGATATTAAATGAAAAAATAGATACTGACAAAGAAATATTAGCAGTATTGCCAAAAAATACAAAGAAAAATCTTGAATCATATATAAAAAAAGTACAAGAAATAAAAATAAATTATGAAAAATATCTAGGCAATATTAT
Source organism: uncultured Clostridia bacterium (assembly GCA_944388705.1). Lineage (GTDB taxonomy): Bacteria > Bacillota > Clostridia > TANB77 > CAG-508 > CAG-269. The sequence continues at coordinate 33,054 of CALXJU010000002.1, read as the reverse complement.
AAATGAAATACAAGATAGAACTAACAAAATAAATGAAATAAAAGAAAATCCAGAAATCAAAGAAGTTGAAGAAGACTTAGAAAAATTCAATAATTTAGATTTATTAGGAATAGGAAATACATCATATGAAAAAATGAAATTAGATGAATTATTATTTATATTAAGAAGATTTTATAAAAACAATCTAGAACAAGTAAATAATAATATATTAGCATGTATTAGAAGGTTTGCAGAAGTTGGAGTTGAATTAAAACCAGAAGATTTTAATTATAGTCCATTTGCAAGAAGATATATGAAAGTATTTTTCAGAGAATATAAAAAAGGTGATGTAAATTCACAAACAATGAAAGACATATTTGAAAAATTATATTGGGAATGTTCAGATATAATAGTACACATAGAATTAAATATCAGATATTTATATTTAAAACATGAAAAAGAAATAGATAGACATTTTGCAAATGAAAACAAATTAATATTAAAAGACTTAGAAACATCTGATAGAGAATATTTAGAAAAATATAGAACATTAAAAGCAAAATTAGATGATTTAAAAGGACCTGACAAAAAATTAATGTTAGATAGATTTTTAAATAAAGAATTAGACCCAAAAGATTATGAGCCAATAGCAATAGAAAAACAATTTGAAAAAATATTAGCACAACCAATAGACAATTATGCCAAAACAGAACTTAATGATATAAAAGAAAATATTGTTAAATTATCAAAAACATTAGAAGAATATCAAAATTATTTAAAATATAAATTTATATTTGATGAATTATTAAAAATATATAAAGAAAAAGAAAAATACAAAAATGGATATGAAAGGCAAAAAAAAGAAATACAAAAATTAGAAAGCAAATTAGTAAAAACAAATAAAAAATATGAAAAAACAGACAAACTAAAAAACATGATATTCTTTAAGAAAAATAGTGAAGAAAAATTAAAAACATTAACAATTGATATAAATAATCAAATAATAAATTTAAAAGAATTATATAGAAAAATAGATGATGATAAAGTTTTTGATAAAATATCAACAATGTTAACAGATAATTCGACAATATATGATGCACTATTTTTAGCTGGTTCATTTTACACATTTTTAGTAGAAGCAATAATAAAAGAATTTCCTGACATACCTGAAAAAGAAATAAATGAAACAGTCGTAGCAATAAGAAAATTTATCACAAGCCCATATATAACAATAATAAATAATGTAACAATAAAAGAAGAAAAAGATATGGCACTTATGATAAAAGACAAATATAATTTATTTAATATAAATATAACAAAAGAAGATTTATCAGAATCTTCAATTGGGGCATTAGTAAATACAGTAGAAACACTAGTAAATGCATATAATTTAGAAAATAGTGGATTAGACTTAGAAGATGCAAAATTCATATTAAAAGCAAACAAAATATTAGAAGATTTAAAAAATAATGCTGAAAGGTAAACAATGGAAGAATACTACAACGAAAAAATGAGAAAAAAACAAGTGATAAAAACAATAAAAAATACATTAGTAAAATTAATATATATATTGTTATTACCAATAATATTGTGGGATTTAATAATAATAATTCAAACAATACAAAAACCAAATGAGACTCCAAGTGTATTTGGAATAAAAACATTTTGCATAATATCAGGAAGTATGGAACCAACAATATCAGTAAATGATATTGTCATAATAAAAGAAGTAGAGCAAAATGAAATAAAAAGAGGAGATATAATAGCATTTAAACATAAAGGAGAAACAATAACACATAGAATAATAAAAATATCAAAATCTGAAAATGGAGAATTATTATACACAACACAAGGGGATGCAAATAATACAGAAGATGAAGATAAAATAACATTTGACGAAATAGAAGGAAAATGTATAAATGTAATTCCCAAAATAGGAAAAATAGTATTAGCACTAAAAAGTAAAACAACATTAGGAATAATATTAGCAATATTAATAATAATATATATATTTGAACAAAAAACAAATACTAAAAAAATAAAAAGAAGTAAAGAAAGAGAAAAATACGAAAAAAATAGCACTCAATAAAGTGCTATTTTTTCTTGCTTTTACTTTTTGATGGTGGCATATTATAAACAATATTAAAACAAGAAAATTTATCTAATTCATTATCATCTAAACAGTCAAGATAAATATCTAGTTCTTTCAAATTCTTACAAGCTGCAATAATTGCAGGATTTAAATTTGATTGGAACATTAATTCAAAACCTAATTCAAGTGCTTCTTTTAGATGACCATGTTCTTTTTTCTTAATTAATTGATAAGCTTCTCTAAAACGAGATTTAATAGGATTTTTGAAATTATCGGTTGGGATAATATATTCATTTTGTATTAAATCCTTAACAGAAGAATATTTCTTTTTATTTTTCTTATATTGTCTTTCTACATCAGATAATTTATAAGGAAGAATAACTTGATTATCTTCTTCTGAAATAATTAAAGTATCATTATCTTTCATTAAATCTAATTCGTCATCATCTTCATAATCTTCATCCTCATCTTCTTCAACAACCTTAACAGGTTTTTTAGTCTTTTTCTTAGTAATAGGCTTTTCTTCAACTTCTTCTGCAGGTGGTTGAGCAACAGGTTCAGCAACAATAACAGGTGGTGGTGGTTGAACTTGAGTAACCGGAACTTGAGGCTGTTGCTGAATAACTGGTGCTGGTTGAGGTGGAATTTGAATTACTTGTTGAGCAACTTGTTGTGGTTGAACTTGTTGTATAATAGGTTGTTGTCCAATAGATGTTACAACTTGTTGAACAACAGGTTCAACAGGTGCTGTTTGAGATGCAATTAACTTTTCTGGTATAGGTGTATCTTCTGAAGGGCTAACAGAATAAGTTTTTGCATGTTTTGCTCTAACAGGTTTAATTTCTTCTAATTCATCAGAAAATGTAATTTCATTTTTTGTAACAGATATACTTAATGTACTATTATTAACACCTATTTCTATAAAATTTTTATTTCTATCTATTCTTGAAACACTTATATATGATGGTACTTCAATAGGCATATTTGTTATAATAAAATATCCAGTAGTTTCACGTGATATTAATAAAACATTTTCAGAATTAGAAATTTGAACTCCTATTGTTTTTATTGTCAAATTAAAATTCTCTTCATCTATACAAACTGTTGCAGCATTTTCATCAAATAAAACTTTATATGTATCTTGAACAGTTGAAATTGCAAGAATATCATTATCAGATTTAGGAAAGAAACATAATAAATCTGAAGAAGATTTATCAGTAATTTCTTTTATATTTCTTTCAACACTTCTTTTTCCTCTAGTCTTTTTTTCTGTTCCCATAATTGCTTTTTTTGCTTCTTCTAATTTTGCTTTATTTACTCCTGATGAAGCAATTGTTTTATTAGATATAGCTGATAATTGTTCAAATGAATTTATTGTTTTTTGTAAAATTTCTTTTACAATTGATATATTTTTTTCAACTTTAGTAAATAATTTATTATATTGTTCAACATTTTCTTTTAATGATGATTTTTGACTTAATATTATATCTAAAATATTATATAAGTTAGATAAATCTGTTGTATTAATTCCTATTTGTAATAATGCTGTTTCTAAACTTGCTAATAACATGTTTTTAAATACTTCATCATTTGCAAAAGTTGTTGAAATTTCTTCAACATATGTATTAATATAATTTTTTAAACTATTTTGAGAAAGTTGAAGTCCGTCAATTATGGCCATTTCTTTTGAAATTTTAGCATCAAATTGAGCGGGATTTTTTAGTTCTTCATCATAATTAATCATATTTAAAACTCCTCTTTTAAAAAAATTACAATTCATGTCAAATTATATCATATAAAAAAAAAATTTCCAATAAAAATGACAAAAAAACTAAAAAAAATTTACAAAAAAGATGTAATAAAAATGTAATAAAAATGTAATATAAAAGTAATATTAAAACAGTCAAAATAAGTAGAAAAAAAGTTGTTATTGTGCTATAATTTTGATAGAAATGTAATTTTGTCAAAAAATGAATGGAGGAAAATATGAGCAGAAGACGAAGCGTATTACATTCAGAAAAAAGACATAGAACAAGAAATTACAAAAGAAGGGTAAAAAACCTAATTATAGAAATAGCAATAATAATATTATTAATAATAGTAGGAATAAAATTTGTAAAAAAAGATGAAGAAAAACCAGAAATAACAAAAATAACTGCAGAAGAACAAAAAGAAATAATAAAAGAACAATTATTACAAAAACCAGACAACAAAAAAGAAAAAGAATTAATATTACCAGAAATGAAAGAACAAGAGATAAGGATAACAAAAGCAACAATGATATATCAAGAACAACAGCAACAAACAATAATAAGTATAGAAACAACAAATTATTGTGACTATGAAGTAACAAATATAATACCAATAAATTTGATAAACAGCAAAGGAGAAGTAATAGAAAAAACAGAAATAAATATAGAAAATTTAAAACCAGGAGAAAGTATACGTTCAACAATAGTTTGCGAAGGAAACTTTAGTGATGCAATAAAAATAGAATTGAGAGATGAAAAAGTAAATTAGGAGGAACAGATGAAGCATTTGGAAAAACACAAAAAAAGAATGTTAAAAAGAAAAATAATCAATACAGCATTTCTTTTAATATTTTCTGTTATCGCAGTAGCAACATATTATACATCAAATTTTTCAAAAGCTAAAGACATAATAGAAGTAAATGTCAACATAAAAAATTCTGAAATACAAGAAAATATAGAAAAACTTACAGTAGATGCAACATCAGGAAGTGATGGAGAATCATTTTATATAAAATTACCAGAATACATAAATAATAAAAAAGTAATAAAATATTCATATTATTTAGAACCAAGTAAAATTATACAAGAAAATGATGAAACAGAAGAATTAGAAGAAACAGAAGAAAATAATAAAACAGAAGAAACAATAGAAGAAGATATACAAACAACAGAAAATGAACAAGATGTTGAAAATAATATAAATGAAATAGGTCCAGATGATGTATTACCTGAAAATAAAATATATTTAACAACAAGTGAAATAGAAAAAAAAGAATTAACAATATTAGCACATTATGATACAAAAGAAAAAGAAGGTCAAAAATTATATAACAAATTATTAGAACAACAAATAAATGATAGTAAAATAATAGTAACAGGATATATGCCAGAAAATGCACAATTAAAAGTAGAAGAAATAAACAAAAAAGAAGCACAAACAACAATAAGAGAACAAACATCAACACCAGTAATTTTAGCAGTAGCATATGACATAAAAATTCAAGTAGGAGAAGAAATATTTGAACCATATGATGTTGCTGAAAATTTAAATGTAAAAATAGAAAAAGAATCATTACAAAACAAAGAAGTAAATGTATGGCATATAGATGATACAAATAAAGTAGAAAAATTAGAAGATGAGCAAAATGAAAACACAACATCAGTAGAAACAGATGGATTTTCTATATTTGCATTAGAAGATGTAGAAGCAACAACATTAGCAGTAGATGGTATGGCAGATAGTGTATTAACAATAGATGATGCAGACTCAGATAAGTATTATTATTTAGGAAAAAATTATACTGATAATATATCAGGAGAATATAGAGGAACATATACAGAAGCTAATCTAGCAAATGTAACAATAAATTATCATGGATATGCAAATAATGAGGTAGAGCCAGAAAAAGTAGGATATGTATCACTTACAGAAAGATATAATGTAATTACATATAAGAAAACAGCACCAATAATAAATGGAAATGTATCAATTGAATTAATAGACAATCCATTTATAGATAGGCCAACAGGATATGGTTTTGGTGGTTGGACATCATCAGATGGAACAATTACTAAAAACTCACATACAAATGTACAAACAATAACAGTAACAGGTTCTACAAATATAACAATAAATGTATATGCAAATTGGACAACAGCAACAGTTGTATATGTTAGTCAAAATATTGGTGTAGACTCAAATAATGGTTTAACACCAGAAACACCAGTTGGTTCATGGGGAGCAGCTCTAAGAATATTAAGAAATAATACATCAAATGCAAATGATAGAGAAAATAATATTGTAGTTATGATGTCAAATATGGATACATCTATAAATTATACAACACCAGTATCAGCATCAACATATACAGGATATGAATCAACAACATCAATATCTTCAGGAACATTTATATTAGCAACAGGAACAGGTGCAGGAAGTAATGCGATAACTGCAAATGGAAATTCAATAACAAACACAAGATTACCAGACGAAAACCCAGAAGATAATGTAAAATGGACAATATCAATAATTGAAGAAGGATGGTCATCATCTACTTGCACAATACAAAATGTTGCAACAGGACAATATTTAGCTTATGATAATGGATTAACTATGAGTAATACTGCATTTGAATGGGAATATTCAAATAGAAGATTTTCATATAGTACAGGAGGATGGTTTGGAACAACATATTATATTAGATATAGCAATGGGTGGACAACAACTACATCTTCTAGAAACGGACAACAATTTTACTTTTTAACATATGCACAAGCAGGAGCTCCTCAATTAGGAGATACGCAAGATAACGGATACTATTATGATAACTTAAATATAGCATTTACATTAACAAGTTTATATGGAGATGTAGATTATAGACAAAATGCAAAATTAACATTAACAAATAGAAATTATTTTGATTTTGAAATATATAATGATTTCCAAATGGAATATTTAAATATAGAAGCATCAGGATACACATCAAATAGTAGTGGAACAAGTTTTTCGACAGCATATCCTATGTTTTATGGAAGAGCTAATAATGTAAGAATAGGTAGAGGAATAACAATCGCAGGAAGTGGAGATAATGCAGCAACATTTGGTAATGTATTAGGAGCAACAGGTGCAGGGACAATTGGAAGCACAAGAAATGATGATAATGAATATAGATTAGTTGTTGAATCAGGAAAATATTCTTCAATACAGGGAATTAATAGAAATGGCACATCATTATCATATTATGGAACAGCATATTTAGTATTAGGAAGTGATATAGATAGAGCATTAAATAAAAATAATGATTTATCAGTATATTATAGAACAACTATGAATTCAGGTAGTGGAGTAAATGGAAAAAACACAGTAGATGAAATGGCATATCTAATAAATGTAAAAAGTGGAAGATTTGGAATAGATTATTTTGAAGGACAAGGAGGAGATTATACTGAAAGTGCATATGCTGGAATATATGTAGGAGGATATGGACAAGTTACAAGTAGTTCAACAAGAGATATAAGTGATAGATATATGATTGTTGAAGGTGGACAAATAGCTAATATAATAGGAGGATTAAAAACTACACAAAATTCAGGGGTTGAAACAAGAATATATGTAAAAGGCGGAGAAGTATATAATATAGTCGGAGGAGCAGGTCGTTCTGAAACCTATGAAGATAGAATAATACAAGTAACTGGAGGAAGTATAAGATATAGTATAAGTGGAGGTTCAAATGGAGCATATTCTACAAGAACAGATAATGGAAAAATTTTAAATTGTGATACATTAATATATATAGGTGGAAATGCACAAATAGGAACACAAGACACATTAAATAGTACATTATATGAAGTTCAAGCTGGAAATGTACTAGGAGCAGGAAATGGAACAAATGATGTAGCAAATTCAGGACAAGTAAATAATTCACATATAATAGTAGACCAAAATGCACATATATTAAATAGTGTGTATGGAGGAGGAAACTATGGAATAGTAGGAGAAACAAATTCTACAAGAGCAACAGCTAAGATAGAAATAATTGGTGGAACAGTAGACCAAAATGTATATGGAGGAGCAAATCAGAACAATATATATGGACAAACAATAGTAAATGTAAAAGGTGGACAAGTAAAAGGAGCAGTATATGGAGGTTCAAACTCATCAGGAACAATATCAACAACATCAGCAATAAATGTAACAGGAGGAACATTAGGAGTAGAAGGAAATACTACAGTTAATGGGGTATTATTCGGAGGAGGATATGGACAAAACACAACAATATCAGGAAATGCAGTAGTAAATATTCTAGATACAGACCAAAATGTACGAATTTATGGAAGTGGATATGGTGGAAGCCAATTAGGAAGAATGAATGGAAATGTAGAAGTAAATATACAAGATATACCAGATACGCCAAATACAATATCAATAATAGGATTTATATTTGCAGGTGGAAAAGGAAATGAGCAAAGAGCAGCAACAATAAGTGGAACAGCAACAATAAATGTAGATGGAAGCAATCTTCCAGAAGCAAGTGTATTTGGAGGAAATGACATAAATGGAACAACTTCAGGAATTATAACAGTAAATATAGGAGAAACTTATAAATCAACAATATTAGGAGCATATGGAGGAGGAAACCAAGCAAATATAACAACATCATCACCAGGAGTATATGTATATTTATTAGGAAATGCAGATGTAACAAATGCATTTAATGGAGGAAGAGCAGCAAATTTACTTTCATCAGGTTCAGCAGATACAACAAGAGCAATTTATTTACAAGGAGGACATGCTGAAAATATATTTGGAGGTTCAGACTCATCAGGAACAGTAACAGCAAGCCATGTATATATACAATCAGGAACAGCAGAAAATGTATATGGAGGAAATAATGTAGGAGGAACAACAACAACAACAAATGTATATGTAACAGGAGGAACAACAACAAATGTATATGGTGGAGGATATCAGGCAGAAACAACAGCAAGTAATGTAAATTTAACAGGAGGAGTAGTAACAAACGGATTTGGTGGAGGAAATGCAGCAAATGTAACAAATACTACAATAATACTTGCAGGAAGTACAGCAGAAAATATATATGGAGGTTCAAACCAACAAGGAACAGTAACAAAATCATATGTAACAATAAATTCAGGAACAGTAAAAAATGTATTTGGAGGAAATAATGCAGGAGGAAATACAATAGATACAGAAGTTATTGTAAATAGTATAGCAGAAAATGTATATGGAGGAGGAAATGAAGCAATAACCTCTGGAGATACAGATGTACTACTAACAAATGCAAATATTACTGGAAGTGCATATGGAGGAGGAAACGGTTCAGCAGCAGTAGTTATAGGAGATAGTATTATAACAGTAGAAGGAACTAGTAATATAGCAGGAGACCTATTTGGAGGAGGAAATGCAGCAGCAACAGGAACAGCAGAAAATAAAAATTCAGTAGTAAGAGTATATATAACAGGAGCAACAATAGGCGGAGATGTATATGGAGCAGCAAATACCTCAGTAGTAAATGGAGAAACACAAGTAAGAATAGGAAAAGCAGTAGTTGGAGATGATAGTTTAACACAAGGAAATATAGAAATAGCAGGAACAGTATTTGGAGGAGGAAAATCAAATACAGCAGGTTCAGAAGACTATGACTTTACATTTGAAAGTGTTACAGGAGATGTAAATATAGACATAAATGCAAATGAATATGATAATGGAACATATACATTTAATATAGGAGAAAGCATATTTGGTTCAGGAAATGCGGCAAAAATATCAGGAAATGGATATATAAGAGTATCAAACTATGGTTCAGCAGATAATTTGAAAGACAATATATCAATACAGAGGGCAACACAAGTAACTTTAGATAATTGTGGAATATATTTAGAAGGAACAACAGATAGAACAAATGAAATATCATCAGCAGTATATACCTTCAACAGAATAAATGAATTAATAATAAAAAATAATACAACATTATACTTAGCAAGTGGAGCAAACATACTTGAAAAATTAACAAGTGTAGATGGAACAAACAATAAAGCAACAGTAGAAATTGGAGAAAATGGAGTAGTAAGTAGAAATGTTGATAATAGAATATATATATTACAAGGTAAAAACCTAATTTTAGCAACAGAAGCAGGAGCACATGGTGATGTAAGTGGAATGACATATATAGGAATGTTTAGTGGAACAATGACAAGAAATACAGGTATATATTCACCAGATTATGATGAAGGAGATACAATTCCAGCAGACATAGAACAATTTGAAAGAAATTCATATGTACAAGGAAAACATTATGAGAGTCATAATATAGAAGTAGATGGATTTTATACAAACTATGATAATGAAGGAATAATAAATGTTGAATATATAATACCAACACCAGAAAATGCAATATATTATCAATGGATATTAGGAGAAATAACAGATGATATCTTCTATGGACCAATAGAATTAATTGCTACAAAATATGCTACAACATCAACACATGTATTATCATTAGATGGATTAAGTTTTCCAAATATGAATATAGAAGTAGTTGGATTTGATACATCAGAATTAAGTCCAGATGTAGAAATAGTAGACCAAAATGAAATACCAAATATAGAAATGGATCCAATTAAAGCTAATGGTAGATTTGGATTAACAATGACAACAGGAGATACAGGATGGCAGACAAAAGGAACATCAGAATTCTTCACAACAGAAGATAACAAGAATGGAACTTTTGCTGGAGAAACACAGTTCTTAAGTGATAATTCAACAACAACACCTACATTTAGTTTTTACTTAGCAAACTCAAAAAATATAAGTGAAAACGAGAATTTAGGAACAGTAACAATAGAACTTGAAGTAACATATTTAGAAAATGATGAAATGAAAATGAGAAAAGTATATATAGACTTAATGATATCAACAAATAATACAACATCATTAGAAAATGATTATTATGAAGGTGCAATAACACCAGGTAGAAAATATAGTATGTTTCCAACAACAAATACAAGTATAACAAGTAACAGTTCATTATCAACATATTATTCATTATATTTAGGTAATTACTCAACACAAGATAAATATTATGATGATTTTGTTGGATATAAACATTGGTTAATATCAACATGTGTATTACCAGCAAAAACAAAAATAACTATGATAGACCGTTCTGGAAGTACAGTAAAATATTATTATTATATAGTAACACCAGAAGATGAAGCAAGTGGAAAAAGAGAATATCCATTTATAGATTTTACTGCAATGGGAAGTACAAATGAAAAATACAGTTCTGACCAAGCATACTATAATAAAGATATGGACATTGTATTAGAGGAATTTATATTCCAAGTAGATTTCGCAGACATAACACTAGCAAATACATTATCAAATCAGAGATTAATAGTTGAATTAAGAGATTTATGGGATAATACAACAAAACTTACAGTAAATACAGACCAATATCCAATGATATTCAATTTATATAGTGATAAAGAAGCAATAAAAAGTGTAGATGCAAGTACAAATAAACAATTTATATATATGGGAGAAAGTTTTGGAATAGATTTATCAACAGTATATGAATATCAAATAGAAAACTCTGAAATAATATATGACACAACACATTTTGATGACCAGCTAGGAGTAAAACTAACAATATTAGAAGGAAGTACACCATTAACCTCAAGTGATTTAACAGGTATATATATTGAATTAGATGGAAATAGATATTATGCAAGAGCAGATGGTTCATTTAGAATGAAAATAGCTGATGCAGTATCAAATGTATTAACAAATATGATAGTATATACAACAAATGGTAGTTTAGAAACAGCAACATATACATTCCAATTTGAAACATTTGGCTCACTAGATGGAGTATATTTCTCAAGTGCAATAGCAACAGATAGTTTCAACTTGCAAATAATAAATACAGATTATGGTTTAACAGCAGAATTAGATGAAAATTCAGTATTAATAGATAAAACAACAGGATTTACAAAAAATGATAATAATGAATTAAACTTTACAATTAATTATCAAGCTGAATTTGAAAATCCAAAACTACATGTATCATTATATAGAAGAGATTATGACAATATATATACATCAACATATAGTTTAGTAAATTTAGCAGATTATGTATCAAATACATTAACTGCAACTTCAACTCAAAATGAATATTTAGTAACAGATAATCTTCAAGAAACTCAGAACTTTAACTTAATGTTAAAAGATAATTTAGTTACTGGTACATATAAAGTAGTATTTTCACTATATGATGGAGAAAACTATATAGGAAATGTAGAAAAAATGATAATAATTAAATAATATCTCAAAAGGAAGTATTTCCTTTTGAGATGTTGAAAATAAAAGGAGCAAAAAAATGAATAAAAATAAAAAAATAATAATGATTTTAGTAATAATTTTACTAGTGATTTTACTAGGAATTGGTGGAACATTTGCATATTTATATGTTGAAACAGATATATTCAAAAGTGATAAAGAGATTTTAATTGAGAAACTATCAGAACTAATATCAGGAGAAAGTAATTTTATAGATACAAATTTAAAAAATTATACTGAAAAGAAAAAGCAAAGTGCTTATGAAAATTCAGGAAATCTTACATTAGATGTGCAAATACCAGAAGAAGTAGTAGAAAATACAGATGATGTAAATAACATATCAGTAAATTTTTCTGGAAAAACAAATCAAGCTGAAAGACAAATAGAACAAAATATAGAAATTGATTATGGAAAAAATGAATTAGCATTTTCTATAAATTATAAACAAGATAATGATACTTATGGTATTCAAAGTGATTATATTGGTGCAAAATATACAGCAATGACAAATACTGAAGTTCAAGACTTAGATGAAGAAAATCTTGTGGCTCTTTCAGAGTTTAAAAACAAAATGGAAATAATAAAAAATTTTAAATTTTCAAAAGAAGAAGTAGAACAAATAAAAAATACTTATTTAAAAATACTAGAAGAACAAAATGCAGACGAAAAATTTTCAAGTTATGATATATCAACAGGAAAAAGTTATCAATTAACATTAACAGGAGAAGAATATAAAAATATATTATTAAAATTTTTAGAAATCTTTAAACAAGATACAACTTTACAAAATAAAATTAAAACTATTTTTGATGGAGAAATTAGTTCTAACAAAATTGACGAAATGATTGAAAATATTAAAAATTCTGAAGTGAAAGAGTTTCAATTAACAATAGAAACTACAGATAAAATGTTAACAGGATTTATATTGCAAATAGATGATAATATTATAACTTTAAGAAAACAAATAATTAATGACCAACTTGAATATCAATTTGAAATTCAGATGGTACAAAAAAGTATGCAACAAGATGAGATGAAAATTAAAATTGGTGTTACATCTAAATATAATGGCTTGCAAACACTTGATATAATTGATGAAAATCATAATTTTGTTTTAGAAGCAAGTGATGATGAACAAATAATGTCATATAATTATAATATTATAAATAAAATAAAATTTAATAATTCTATTTCTATAGAAAGATTAAATTCAGAAAATTCTATTTTCTTAGATGATTATGATGAAACCTCACGTCAAAATTATCTTGATAAAGTGCAAGAAAGAATTAAACAGGTTAATCAAAATCATATAGAAAAATTAGGTATTGATGTAAATCCATTAATTTTTACAAATATATATACTACTAATTATTATCTAAAATATAAAATGTTAGAAGATTTATCAGAACATTTAGCAGAGCAAACAGATAAATTGGAACAACAAGAAATAGAAATGTTTAATGATAGATGGAAAAGATATGAAGGAGAAAATCAAAGAGGGGTTCAAGTAAATGCATTACTTTTAGAAGTAGTAAGCAATAATATGATAGAAACAGATAATAAAAAGATTACAGTTTATTATGGAAATATGGAAACTGTATTTATAAATCCTGATTCCACAAGTGGACCAGAAAAAATAGATATTTCAAAACAATATGATGTTACTATGATTACAGATACAGAAACAGGTCTAATAAATGGAATTTTAATTGTAATGAAATAAAAAACATAAATAAAAATTAAAGAAGTTTTGTCGAAAACTTATAATAAATCGACAAAACTTCTTATTTTTTGCTCTTGGAAAATAATGTAAATAGTTATATAATACAAAACGATATATAAATCATCCCAATAAAGTATCAATCTTTTGGGAGAAGGAGGTAAAATGGAAAGTATATATAACAAAATGGACAAGCAATTAGTCTTCAAAATCGATGAAGATATAGATGAATGTTGTGTACAAAAGATAAGGAGGAGATTAGATAATGAAATTGAAAGATATATGCCAAAAGAAACTATATTTGATTTTAGTAATGTTACTTTTATGGACAGTGCAGGAATAGGATTATTAATAGGTAGATACAAACTAATAAATATGTTAGGAGGAAAAGTAAAAATAGCAAATATAAATACACCAGTTAGAAAGATATTTGAAATGAGTGGAATTTTAAAAATAATGCCAGAAGTAAAATATAAAAAAAAGGAGGCACAATATGAATAATATATATGACAATGAAATGAAAATAGAATTTTTAAGCAAATCAAGTAATGAAGCATTTGCAAGAATTGCAGTAGCAGCATTTGTAGCACAACTAGACCCAACATTAGAAGAAATAGCAGATATAAAAACATCAGTATCAGAAGCGGTAACAAACTCGATAATACATGGATATGAAGGAAAAACAGGAATAGTAAAATTAATTTGTAGAATTGTAGAAAATGAAGTATTTATAGAAATTATAGATGAAGGAAAAGGAATAGAAAACATAGAAATAGCGAAACAACCATTATATACAACAAAAGCAAACTTGGAAAGGTCAGGTATGGGATTTACAATAATGGAAAGCTTTATGGATGAAGTAGAAGTTGAATCAACACTAGGAATAGGAACTAAAATAACAATGAGCAAAAAAATAAAAAGTAATAATAAAGAAGAAAACGTTGCTGTGACAGCGGTAAGGAGAGAGGAATAGTGTATGAAAACGATATGAAAATCATCGAAAGAGCTCAAAATGGAAGCAAAGAAGATATGACAAAATTAGTAGAAGATAACAATGGATTAATTTGGAGCATAGTTCGAAGATTTAGTGGAAGAGGATTTGAGATTGATGATTTATATCAAATTGGATGTATAGGATTTATAAAATCAATACAAAGATTTGATACAAGTTTCGAAGTACGCCTTTCAACATATGCAGTACCATACATTTTAGGAGAAATTAAAAGATATATAAGAGATGACGGACCAATAAAAGTAAGTAGAAGCATAAAAGAACTAAATGTAAAAATAGTAGAATTACAAAAAGAATATTATAATAAATATGGAAAAGAAATAACATTAGAAGAAATTTCAAAAGAACTCAGAATATCAAAAGAAGAAATAACAATGGCTTTAGATTCAACAAGACCTGTAGATTCTATAGAAGATGCCCAATATAGAGATAATAAAACAGACAAAACAGTAAGTATATTAGAACAACTTTCTACAGGAAAAGATGAACAAACAGAAATAATAAATAAAATTGCAATAAAAAATTTAATAAGTGAATTAGGCGAAAAAGAAAAAGAAATAATAATGTTAAGATATTATAAGCAAAAAACACAAATGCAAGTTTCAAAAATTCTTGGAATAACACAAGTACAAGTATCAAGAATAGAAAAGAAAATTTTAGGTGAAATGAAAAGAAAATTAACAATCTAAAAAAGGAGGGAAAATGAAAAAAATTCTTTTATATATTAGTGCATTTATAATGTTATTTTTTATATTTCCTGCAATTTGTACGATAACACCAAAAAATGAAACATATGAAGCTAATGCTGAAGAAACAAAACAAGTAGATGAAACACAAACACAACAAGAAGAACAAACACCAGAAAAATACGATTATCAAAAATATGGTACAATAAAATTATTACATACAGAAACAAATCAAGTAGAAGAATTAAACATAGATGAATATTTATATGGAGTTGTTGCAAGTGAAATGCCTGCAAATTTTGAAATTGAAGCATTAAAAGCACAAGCAACAGTTGCAAGAACATATACAATATTTCAAATAATAAATAATTCAGCAAAACACGAAAACGCGGATGTTTGTGATGACTTTAATTGTTGCCAAGCATGGATTAGTAAAGATGAGAGATTTGCAAAATGGAATGCAGAAGAAGCAGAAGCAAACTGGAATAAGATAGTAGAAGCAGTAAATTCAACAAGTGGAAAAATAATAACATATGGAGGAACTCCAATAAATGCATTTTTTCATTCAAATAGTGGAGGTATAACAGAAAGTTCATTAAATATTTGGGGAGGAATAGATTATCCATATTTGAAATCAGTTGAAATATCAGGAGAAGATGGATATACACAATATAGTTCAGAAGTAACATTTTCAAAAGAAGAATTATTAACAAAAATAAGAGAAAAATATGAAGATTGTGAAATTGATTTTTCACAAGAAAATTGTATTCAAATTATTGAATTTACATCAAGTGGAAGAGTCAAAACAATAAAATTTGGAAATAAAGAAATTGCTGGAACAGAAGCAAGAACAATATTAGGACTAAGGTCAACAAATTTTACATTTTCAATAAATGGTGATAATATTACCTTTTCTGTAAAAGGATATGGACATGGTGTTGGAATGAGTCAAACTGGAGCAGACAGTTTAGCAAAATCAGGTTCAAATTATGAAGAAATTATAAAACATTTTTATACAGGTGTGGAAATTATTGAAGTAAATTCTCTTTAAATGAATAATCTTTGAAAAAAAGTAAATAATGGTATTAATAACATATTCAAGGAGGAATTTATGAAAAGAGGAAGAAGATTTTTAGAAAATGATAATTTGCTAATATATGGAGGAATAGCAGTATTTGCTATATTAGCAGTTGCAATTGGAATTATTATGTACATGACATCTAGTACAAAAAATGAAGAAAACATAGGAAATCCGGTAGAACAGAGTCAAACAGTAGAAGAAAGTACAGAAAGTGTTAGTACTGATATTGGAAAAACTGTTGAAGAACAAGAAGGAAATTTATTAAAAGAAAATACAACAAATACTTTAACAAATAATACAACAACTGATACAAACTCTAATACAAGTACAGATATGAATACTAATACTAATTCTAATAATACAACATCAAATGTTTTAACAAATAGTCCAAGTAATACAAATACATCAACAGAAGAGCCTGTAAATGAAGAAAATGAAGTTACTGAAACAAATAAAGAAATTACTTTTATTAAACCAGTAGAAGGAGAAATTATCTGTGAGTTTGCTAAAGATAATTTAATTTATTCAGAAACTTTAAAAGAATGGATTACTCATACAGCTATAGATATTAAAGCTGATAAGACAAGTGTTATAAAATCAGCTGCAGCAGGTATAGTTAAATCTATTGTTAATGACCCTAGATATGGATTAACAGTGGTTATTGAACATGATGATGGCTATGAAACTGTTTATTCTAATTTACTTACAGCAGAATTTGTTGTTGAAGGAGAAGAAATTGAACAAGGTCAAACTATAGGAACTGCTGGAAATACAGCCGCTTTTGAAAGCAGTATGGAATCACATCTTCATTTTGAATTATTAAAAGATGGAGAATATTTAGACCCAACAATTTATTTAAAATAACTCTAAAAGAGACGATTAATGTCAAATAAGTCAAAGAAGTGAAGAACTACTACTCTTCACTTCTATTTTTTAACAAAAAAATAGAATTAAATGCTACCACACATTTAGTTCATGTTATTCAACTGTCTCCTTTTGTGGTGTTGACGAAAATGAGCAAAAATGTTAAAATAAAAAAGAACTAAAAAATAGAAAGAAGGAATGAAATTGAGAATATTAGCAGTTGGAGACATTGTTGGAGAATCAGGAGTAAGAAAATTAAAAGAAGAATTACCAAAAATAAAAAAAGAGGAAGAAATAGATTTTGTAATAACAAATGGAGAAAATTCTGCAGGAGGAATGGGAATAACAGAAAAAAATTTTAAAGAAATAATAGAAGCAGGAACAAATGTAGTAACAATGGGAAATCATACATGGGGAAAAAAAGATATATTTAAATTTATAGATGAACCCAGATTATTAAGGCCAGCAAATTATCCAAAAGGAGTAGTAGGAAAAGGTTTAGGTATATATGAATGTAATGGAAAGAAAATTGCAGTAATAAATCTTATGGGAAGAGTAGACATAAATATATTAACAGAAAATCCATTTATAATAGCAAAAGAAATGGTAGAAGAATTAAAAAATAAAGTAGATATAATAATGATTGATTTTCATGCAGAAGCTACAGCAGAAAAAATTGCAATGGCAAGATATTTAGATGGAAAAATAACAGCATTATTTGGAACACATACACATGTACAAACAGGTGATGAACAAATATTACCAAAAGGGACAGGATACATAACAGATTTAGGAATGACAGGACCAAAAAATTCTGTAATTGGTATGGATGTAAATGTATCAATAAAAAGATTTGAAACAACACTTCCAGAAAAATACAAATTGGCAGAAGGAGAATGCATATTAAATGCAGTAATATTTGAAATAGATAATCAAACTAATAAAGTAACTGAAATAAAAAGAATATATATAAAATAAGAAAAAACTGTCGAAAGTCGCGATGAAAACTTGAAAAAATTTCCAAAAAACACTAGACAAAAATTTCCAGATGTTGTAAAATACAAAATGTAAAAGTTGCAACAAAAAATAAATTAATAGGAGGCAAAAGAAAAATGGAAATTTTAAAAATTTCATCAAAATCTAATCCAAATTCAGTAGCAGGTGCTATTGCAGGATTAGTAAAAGAATCAAACAAAGCAGAAATGCAAGCAATCGGAGCAGGAGCTCTAAACCAAGCAGTAAAGGCAGTAGCAATAGCAAGAGGATTTGTAGCACCAGCAGGAGTAGACTTAGTATGTATACCAGCTTTTGCAGAAGTTGAGGTTGAAGGAGAAGACCGTACAGGAATTAAATTGATTGTGGAATCAAGAAAATAAATCAGAGAGAGCATAAAATGCTCTCTTTTGTTTAATAAAGAGGAACAGATAACAACTAATGTTTTTATAATCTAGACTGGCTGATGTGGAGAGCCCCTTGCACATATGTATTAAAGCATTCCAAATTTTGGACAAGCCAAACTTCCCGTATAAAATCTAATATATTCAGATGAGCCGCTTTCATTCAGGCTCAAGCTTATAAATATGTTTATTTTGATTAAACAACGAATACGACCGGAATAGTGTTACAAATTCTTAAACTAAAGTCATAAAGGTCCCCATTTTTGGGTATTGTTGTGACTTTAGTTTTAGAATTTGTTAACGTTATGTAGGGTAGTCGAGGCAGTTTATGAAAAATACACATATTTATAAGCTTGCCCATGAACATTCCTCATCTGAATATATAAGATTTTCTAACGTTAAGTTTAGATGCACAAAATTCTCCATTTATTTAATACATATGTGCAAGGGGCTCTCCACATCAGCCTGTATAGAATATAAAAATATTATTTAATATAAAAATAATTTAAAAATGCTATTGATAAAACAAGAAAAATATGGTAACATAATATTGTTCATTCAAAAATTCAATTGCATTACAACTTTGGAAAGCAAAAAAATCTAAAAAATCCAAAAAAACCGAAAACTGTAAAAAAGGAGGTTGATAAAAATATCCCAAAACACTTGAAAAAAACTGAATAATAATATATTATAACAACACGAGAGGGTGATAATTTGAAAAGCAATTTTATAAAATATATATTTTTCATATTTGTAATAGCTATAATGGGATTTGCAATATATAAATTAAATGAGCAAAAAACAGAAATTCCAGAAGAAGAGCCAGTAGAAGAAGCAGAAGAAGAAACAATAAAAGAAATAACATTAGGAATAGCAGAATTTGATACAATAAACCCGATATTGAGTAACAATAAACATGTACAAGAAATATCAAAAATAATATTTGAACCATTATTAGAAATAGACTCAGAATATAAAATTAAAAATTGTATAGCAAAAGATTGGGCAAAAACGAGTCAGACCACATATTTAATAAAAATAAGAGATGACATCAAATGGTCAGATGGACAACCATTAACAGTAGAAGATGTAATATATACAATAGATATTTTGAAAAAAACACCATCAATATATGCATATAATGTTCAATATGTAATAAGAGCAGATAAGATAGATGAAACATCATTACAAATAACATTAGACCATGAAATACCATTTTTTGAATATAATTTAATATTTCCAATAATGAGTAAAAAATATTATGAAGGGCAAGAATTTACTACAACAGAAAAAAATAATATGCCAGTAGGAAGTGGAAAATATAAAATCACAAGAAATGATGCAGAAGGAATAACATTAAGTAAAAATGAAAATTATTATGAAAAAGAACTAACATTAGAAACAATAAACATAGGGAAATATGCGAATTTAGGAGAATTATATAATGCTTTTAAATTAGGAAAAATCGACTTAATCACAACAACAAATATAAATATAGAAAATTACATAGGAACAATTGGGTATAACAAAAAAGAAGTAGCAGGAAGAGAATATGATTATTTAGCAATAAATACACAAAATCAAGTTTTATCACATAAAGAAGTAAGAAGAGCAATATCATATGGAATAAATAGAGAAAATATAATATCTAGTGTATTTAATAATAAATATAAAACAATAGATTATCCGTTAGACTATGGAAACTGGCTAAGAGGACAAGAAGGGGATAAGACTTATAATCCAGGAGAAGCTAAAAAACTGTTAGAAGAAGGTGGTTGGACATTAAAAAATAATAGATGGCAAAAAGTAGAAAATAATAGAACATTAACAATAAATCTAAGATTAGTAGTCCAAGCTACAAATCAGACAAGAGTAACAGTTGCAGAAATGCTCAAAACAAATTTAGAAGAAATTGGAATAAGAGTATCAATAGTAAAAGCAAGTGACACTCAATATCAGAATTACTTACAAAACAAAAACTATGACATTATACTAACAGGAACAACAGAATCAACAAGTCCTAATCTAGAAACATATTTTGTATCATCAAATTATAATAATGAAGAATTAAACACTATATTAAACGAAGTAAAAAATATAACAGATGAAAATTTGTTAAAAGAAAAATACACAAGAATAAGACAAATATTTAATGAAGAACAACCATTTATTGGTCTATATAGTAGTTATTATGCAGTGATGAGTAATTTAACATTAAAAGGAAATATAGAAGCTAACTGGTATAATGTTTTTATTGATATAAATAATTGGTACAAAAATTAAAAAAATTTAAAAAAAAGCTTGACAAAAAAAGATAAAAAGTGTACGATACAGTTATCGAACAAAAGTTTATAAAATATAGGAGGAAAAAATGGAAGAAAACGTAGAAAAAAGAAAAGCACTAGAAGTGGCAATGAGCCAAATAGAAAAACAATTTGGAAAAGGATCTGTAATGAAATTAGGAGAATTTAAAGCTATGGAGGTAGAAGCAATACCAACAGGAGCATTAAGTTTAGATATAGCATTAGGTATAGGAGGAGTTCCTAGAGGAAGAATAATAGAAGTATTTGGACCAGAATCATCAGGAAAAACAACATTAGCATTACATGTAATAGCAGAAGCACAAAAAACGGGAGGAGAAGCAGCATTTATAGATGCAGAACATGCTTTAGACCCAGTATATGCAAGAAAATTAGGAGTAGATATAGATAATTTAATAGTATCACAACCAGATACAGGAGAACAAGCCTTAGAAATAACAGAAGCATTAGTAAGAAGTGGAGCATTAGATGTAATAGTAGTAGACTCTGTTGCAGCATTAGTACCAAAAGCTGAAATAGATGGAGATATGGGAGATTCTCATATGGGACTACAAGCAAGATTAATGTCACAAGCATTACGTAAATTAGCAGGAGCAATAAACAAATCAAAAACAGTATTAATATTTATAAACCAATTAAGAGAAAAAATAGGAGTAATGTTTGGAAATCCAGAAACAACAACAGGAGGTAGAGCATTAAAATTCTATGCTTCAGTAAGAATGGATATAAGAAAAATAGAAAACATCAAACAAGATGGAGAAGTAGTAGGAAATAGAGTAAGAGTAAAAGTCATAAAAAATAAAGTAGCACCACCATTCAGAGAAGCAGAATTTGATGTATTATATGGAAAAGGAATTTCAAAAGAAGGAAATATTTTAGATATGGCTGTTAACTTAGACATTGTTGAAAAAAGTGGTTCATGGTTTAGCTATAATGGAGAAAGAATTGGACAAGGTAGAGAAAATGCAAAAAGATATTTAATAGAACATCCAGATATGTTACAAGAAGTTGACAAAAAAGTTAGAGATAATTTTGCAAAAGCTTTTGAACAAAGTTTAGGAGAAGAATTGCCAGAAGAAGAAAATGAAGAAGTAGAAGAATAAGAGCAAAAGAACGTCATTTGTACAAATATGCAGATGACGTTTTATTTATAAAAAAGAGTGGTAATATACTTGTATAAACAGCAAAAAAATGATATAGTATAAAAGAAAAAACAAAAAGGAGGACATGTTGGAAACAACATAAGTTGCCAAATGGAAGAAAACGAATTTGAAGATATAATAGATGAAAAAGCATTAATAAAGCCAGAACTAGAAAATAGGCAAGAAGAAAAATTAGAAAATACCTTAAGACCACAACATTTAGAAGAATATATAGGGCAAACAAAAGTAAAAGAAAACATGAAAATATATATAGAAGCAGCCAAGAAAAGAAATGAAACATTAGACCATTGCTTATTTTATGGACCACCAGGATTAGGAAAAACAACAATAGCAAATATAATAGCAAATGAAATGAAATCAAATATAAAAATAACATCAGGACCAGCAATAGAAAAGCCTGGAGATTTAGCAGCAATATTAACAAACCTATCAGAAAAAGATGTTTTATTTATTGATGAAATACATAGATTAAGCAAAAATGTAGAAGAAATCTTATATCCAGCATTAGAAGATTTTACATTAGATATAGTAATAGGAAAAGGACCAAGTGCTAAATCAATAAGAATAGATTTACCAAAATTCACATTAATAGGAGCAACAACTAAAGCAGGTTCATTAACAACACCATTAAGAGATAGATTTGGAATAATACAAAAATTAGAATTATATACACCAGAACAATTAACTGAAATAGTAATAAGGTCAGCCAAAATACTAGAAATCGAAATTGATGAAAAATCGGCAATGGAAATAGCAAGAAGGTCAAGAGGAACTCCAAGAATAGCAAATAGATTATTAAAAAGAGTAAGAGATTATGCTGTAGTATTAGGAGACGGACAAATAACAATAAAAATAGCAAAACATGCATTAAACAAATTAGAAATTGATGAACTTGGTCTAGATGAAACAGATAGAAAAATGTTAGACATAATGATAACACAATATCAAGGAAGACCAGTAGGGATAGAAACATTAGCAACATCATTAGGAGAAGAAGTAGACACATTAGAAGATGTATATGAACCATATTTAATACAAATAGGATTTATATCAAGAACACCTAGAGGAAGAATAGTATTACCACCAGCATATGAGCATTTAGGATATCCATTTTTAGGATAAAAACAAAATGAAAGAAGGAATAAAATGAAATTATTATTACATACTTGTTGTGCACCATGTAGTGTATATTGTATAAAAAGTTTAAGAAATGAAAATATTGAACCAACTGTATATTGGTATAATCCAAACATACATCCATATATGGAATATAAAGCAAGAAGAGATACTTTAAAAGAATATACAAGAACAATAGGAATAAATGCAATATTTGAAGAAAATTATGGACTAAGAGAATTTTGCAAAAATGTAATAACAGATTTAGAAAATAGATGTGTAAAATATTGTTATAGAATTCGTTTAGAACAAACAGCAAAATATGCGAAAGAAAATGGATATGATACATTTTCAACAACATTGCTAATAAGTCCTTATCAAAATCATGAAGCATTAAAAGAAATTGGAGAAGAGTTAGCAGAAAAATATGGAATAAAATTTTTGTATAGAGATTTTAGACCAGGTTTTAGAGAAGGACAAAATGAAGCAAGAGAATTGGGACTATATATGCAAAAATATTGTGGTTGTATATTTTCTGAAGAAGATAGGTATAGAAAGAAGATAGAAAAGGATAAAGAAAGAACTAAATCTATCTAAAATAAATATATAAAAAAGCACAACTATTAGGAATTTACTAATAGTTAAAAAAGAGGGAAAAAAGAAAGTTTAAGAATATTGAACACTATAATTCGAGATTTTAAGAAGACATAAATAGAATATAAGAAAGAATTTTGGAGGTGAGGAAGAATGGATAAATTAATAATTAAAAATATAATTAGTCAAGGAGAAAAAATAAATACTGAATTTAAAGAAGCTAAGAATAAGCTGCCTAAAAATTTATTTGAAACAATTTGTGCATTTTTAAATAGATTTGGTGGAAACATTATATTAGGTGTAAATGATAATAAAGAAATTGTTGGAGTAGACGAAGATTATGTAGTAAAGATGAAAAAAGATTTTGTTAATTTATGCAATAATACATCTAAAATTTCTCCAACAATATATTTAAAAATAATGGATTATGAAATAGATGGAAAAATCATACTATATATAAATGTGCCAGATTCTTCAGAAGTATATAGATGTAATGGAAGAATCTATGATAGAAATGAAGATGGAGACTTTGATATTACAGATAACAGTAATTTAGTAGCTGATATGTATATTAGAAAAAGAGAACTTCATATAGAAGACAAAATATTTCCTTATGCTACAATGGATAATTTAAGAGAGGATTTATTTGAAAAAGCTAAAAGATGGGCAATATTAAAAAATGATAATCATCCTTGGAAAAATATGTCTAATGAAGAAATTGTAAGAAGTTCAGGGCTATATAGAGAGGATGTTATGACACACCAAAAGGGACTAACACTTGCAGCCATTTTACTATTTGGAACAGATGAAACTATTATGTCATGTCTATCTACATTTAAAACAGATGCTATTTATAGAGAAGAAAATATGGATAGATATGATGATAGAGATGTTATCATTACAAATTTAATAGATAGAATTGTATTCCATATTCAAAAAACCCTAAGATAGCTAAGATTTTTAGAGAAATAGGTTTAGCAGATGAACTTGGAAGTGGAGTAAGAAACATTACAAATTATTCAGAAATTTATTCAGGTAAAGAACCAATATTTGAAGAAGGAGATATTTTTAAAGCTACAGTTCCTTTAGTTAAAGTATTGAGTGAAATACAAGTTAAAGAAGTTAATAAATTGACAGTAAAGAAATTAAATGCATCAGTAATTGGAAGTAAGGCACAAGATAAGGCACAAGATAAGGTTATTATGAAAATAATTGAGTTTTGTAAGCAAGAAAAAAATATTTTTGAAATAATGAATTATATAGGATATAAAAATAGAACAAGATTTAGACGAGATTATATAAAACCATTAGTAGAAAAGGGAATATTAAGAATGACAATTTCGGATAAACCAACAAGTAAAAATCAAAAATACATTTCAAATTCCGAAGAAAAGTATTAGTTTTTTGTAGTAATTCTAGAGAAAGTTATAATAGAAGAAGGATTGGTGAAAATAATATGGGGTTTTTTAGCAAACTATTAGTAGGAGGTATAGTAACAGGATTAGGTTGCAAATTGTTTAGCAATTATGCCAAAGATAAAGAAAGAAGAAAAATAGAAGTAGAATACAATAATGAATTGTCAAAAAAAGAATTTGAAGAAATTGTAAAAAGAGTTGCAAAAAAAATAAAAAGAATTAATAGTGTAACAATTGATAATGCAAGAATAGAAGGAAAAGTGATTTCACAATCAGGAGTATCAGATTGGTATTTTATTGCTGATTTTAATGATTGGGGATATATTGATGGAAGATATATTATAGAAAGTGATAATTATGATTCGGAGATACCAGAAAGATTTGCAGAATTAGTAAAAGAAGAAATCAATAAAATATATGAAGAAAAGAATGCAAATATAAATAACGTCATAAAAAAAGCAGACAAAAAAGAATCTGAATATTAAAAAATAAAATTTTTAAGGAGATTGAAAATAAGGAATAAAAAACAAAGTAAGTTATATAGATTGTTTACTAAATGAATTGCAAGGTTCTGTAAATAGTGCATTTGTGGATGGAGACATAACAGAAGAGCAATGTGATTACTTTTATAAAAAATATATATATTTAATAAAATGAGAAAGGATAAAAAAGTGAGTAAATTATTATTAGTAGATGGAAATAGTATAATGAATAGAGCATTTTATGGAATAATGGGAAGTAAAATGTTAACAACAAAAGATGGAAAATACACAAATGCAATATATGGATTTTTAGCAATATTATTTAAAATATTAGAAGACATAAAACCAGAATATATAGGAGTAGCATTTGACTTAAAAGGACCAACAAAAAGACATGAAATATATGAAGGATATAAAGCAAACAGAAAAGGAATGCCAGAAGAATTAGCGGAGCAAATGCCAATAATAAAAGAAATATTAAAAGCAATGAATATAGACATAATAGAAAAACAGGGATATGAAGGAGACGATATATTAGGAACACTAGCAAAATATGGTGAAAAGCAAGGATTAGAAGTAACAATACTATCAGGAGATAGAGACACATTTCAATTAGCAAGTGACAATATAACAATAAGAATACCTCGAACAAAAGCCGGAAAAACAGAAACAGAAGACTATAATAGAGAAAAAATACTAGAAGAATATGGATTAGAACCAGAACAACTAATAGAAGTAAAAGCTCTGCAAGGAGATACATCAGACAATATACCAGGAATACCAGGAATAGGGCCAAAAACAGCAATAACATTAATACAAAAATACCATACAGTAAAAGAATTATATGAAAAAATAGAATCAGGAGAAGATGACTTAAAAGGAAAGCAAAAAGAAAATATAGTAAATAATAAAAAATCAGCAGAAATATCAAGAACATTAGGAGAAATAGATACACAAGTTCCAATAGAAGAAACATTAGAAACATTAAAAACAGAAGAATGGGACAAGCCAAAAGTATTAGAAATATTTGAAGAATTGAGATTTAATAGATATATAGAAAGATTTAATCTAAAAAATGTAGTACAACCAACAAAATCAAAACAAGAAGAAAAATTAGAAATAATAGAAACTTCACAAATACCAGAATTAAATGGAAAGTTATATTATTATTTACAAACACAAGAAAATCAAAATGCAGAAGATATAATAAAAAAAGATATAACAGGAATAAGTATATATAGTAATAATAAAATATATTATATAAAACAAAATTTGAAACAACAGTTAAAAGAAATATTTGAAAACGAAAAAATAGAAAAATATGGATATAATTTAGCAGAAGATTATATAATATTAAAACAAAATGGAATAACAATGAAAAACATAGTATATGATGCAAAAGTAGCAGCATATATATTAAATCCAACAAGTAAATATGATTTAGAAATCATAGCAAGAGATTATTTAGAAATAGACAATAATGAATACTTACAAAATCAAGGAATAAAGGAAGAAAATGCACAAACCAGTTTATTTGATGAGCCTCAAAAAGAAGAAAATACACAAAAAATAGTAAACTGTTTATATGCAGAAGAAATATACAAATTATCAGAGATAACAATAAAAAAATTAGAAGAAATAGAAGCAATAGGCTTATTTAATAATATAGATATGCCAACAGTAGAAGTATTAGCAGAAATGCAATGGAATGGAATGTACTTAGATGAAACAGAATTAGAAGACTATGGTCAAGAATTAAAAGATAGATTAGAAATATTAACACAAGAAATATATGAAATTTGTGGAGAAGAATTTAACATAAATTCAACAAAACAATTAGGAGAAATTCTATTTGAAAAATTAAGATTACCAGTAGTTAAAAAAACTAAAAGTGGATATTCAACAGATGTAGACGTTTTAGAAAAATTAAAACAAGAACATCCTGTAATTGAAAAACTATTAGAATATAGGCAATTAATGAAATTAAACTCAACATATGTAGAAGGAATGAAACCATATATAAATCCAAAAACAAAAAGAATACATTCATTTTTCCATCAAACAATAACAGCAACAGGAAGAATAAGTTCAACAGAACCAAACCTTCAAAATATACCAACAAGATTTGAATTAGGAAAACAATTAAGAAAAGTATTCAAACCAGCTGAAGGAAGTATATATATAGATGCAGATTATTCACAAATAGAATTAAGAGTATTAGCACATATATCAAATGATGAACATATGGTACAAGCATTTAATAATGGAGAAGATATACACAAACAAGCAGCATCAAAAGTATTTAATACACCAATAGATGAAGTCACAAAAGAACAGAGAAGTAATGCAAAAGCAGTAAACTTCGGAATAGTTTATGGAATAAGTGATTTTGGATTAGGAGAGCAATTGGGAATATCAAGAAAAAAAGCAAAACAATATATAGAACAATATCTAGAACAATATTCAGGAATAAAAAAATTCATGACAGATATAGTAGAACATGCAAAAGAAACTGGATATGTAGAAACATTATTCAAAAGAAGAAGATATATACCAGAATTAAAATCAAACAATTATATGGTTAGACAATTTGGACAAAGAGCTGCAATGAATACTCCAATACAAGGAACTGCAGCAGATATAATGAAAATTGCTATGATAAATGTATTAAAAGAATTGAAAAAAAGAAATATGAAATCAAAAATAGTTTTACAAGTACATGACGAAATGATGATAGAAGCAGTATTAGAAGAAGTAGAAGAGGTAAAAGAAATACTAAAAAATTGTATGGAAACAGCAATAACATTAAATGTTCCATTAATAGCAGAAGTATCAGAAGCAACAAACTGGTATGATTGTAAATAAAAAAGGAGAATGTAAATTGACAAAAAGAAAAAATAAAAAACTATTGTTTATAATAATGATAATATTATTAATAATAGCAATAACAATAGTAACAAGAGAACTAATGATAAGACAAATGTATAAAAAAGAATATTCTGAATATGTAACAAAATATTCACAAGAATATGGAGTTGAAGAAGAATTAATATATGCAATAATAAAAGCAGAAAGTAATTTTAAGCCAGATGCAGTATCAAATAAAAATGCACAAGGATTAATGCAATTAATGTATGCAACAGCAGAAGAAGTAGCACAAAAAAATGGAATAGAATTAAATGAAGAAAATATATTAGAACCTGAAATAAATATAAAAATAGGAACAAAATATATATCAGAATTATTAGAAAAATATGAGTGTATGGAAGTTGCGCTTGCTGCATATAATGCAGGAAGCGGAAATGTAGATAAATGGATAAAAGAAGGAATTATAAAAGCAGATGGTTCTGATATAGAAAATATACCATTTAAAGAAACAAATACATATGTAAGAAAAATATTAAGAGATTACAAAATTTATCAAGAAATTACTTAATTTTATGTGATTTTATTAGAAATTTATATATTACTATTTCATAGTCAAAACATGTCACTGGTCTTCGTCGGGGGTCTTGACTTTATTCAATAGTAATATATAAATTTCTATAAATTAAATAAAGTTGACAAATAGGAGGAATAAATGATATTATATCCAAAAAAGTATTATAAAAATGTAAGAGAAATAACATTAGACTTGCTAAAAGAAAACAATATAAAAGCATTAATACTTGATGTTGATAATACACTAATAGACTATGACAAAAACTTAGAAAATAGTACAATAGAGTGGGCAGAAAATTTAAAAAACAATGGAATAAAATTATATATATTATCAAACTCAAACAAAAAGAAAAAAGTAAAAGAAGTAGCAAGAAAATTAAAAATAGGATATGCATATTTCGGAATGAAACCATTAAAAATAGGATTTAAAAAAGTACAAAAGAAATTGCAAGAAAAACCAGAAAATATAGGAGTGGTCGGAGACCAAATATTTACAGATGTAATAGGTGGAAACAGATGCAAAATGTTTACAATACTAGTAGAACCAATTGCAGAAAAAGATATATGGATAACAGTATTAAAAAGACCAATAGAAAATGCAATAAAAAGAAAATTCATGAAAATGCAGAAATAGAAACAAAGGAAGGGGTGTATGGGAAACCATACAAAAAAGAAAATGTATATAAATGAAACACATATAGGATTTTATTTGTTGGCAATGATAATAGGAATAATAGTAGGACAATTCATAGATTGGATGAATAAAAGATTGCCAGAATATAAAAAAGTATTTACAAAAGAAATAATATCAGAATATAAAATAAATTTCAAACCAAATTATATATTAATGACAATAAATGCAATAATATATATGGGATTAATATATAGATATGGAATACAAGAAACATTCATAGAAAATCTAACATTAATAAAATATCTAATATTAACACCAATGTTAATATCAGCATTTGTAATAGACTATAGACTACAAATAATACCAAATAGATTAAATTTAACAATGGCAGAAATAGGACTAGTAATAGCATTTATATTTGGAACATCAAATGTAGCAATAACAATAGATATGTTACTAGGAATGTTAGCAGGAGGAGGAATCTTTTTAATAATAACATTAGTAGGTGGACTAATATATGGAAAAGAAGCAATGGGACTAGGAGATGTAAAACTAATGGGAGCATTAGGATTATATTTTGGACTAGCAAATATAGTAGTAATAGCAATAATGTCATTTTTAATAGGAGCAATATTAGGAATAATATTAATAGCAAGTAAGATAAAGAAATCAGACGAATATATACCATTTGGACCATTTATAGTAATAGCAGTGTTTATAAGTATATTTATACCATTTGATGTACTAGTAGGCTCACTAATGACAATATTAACATTAGGGATGTATAAAGGATAGAGAAAAGTAAGGGGAGAATGCAATGAATCAAAAAATGCAATGGCTTAGAAATAAAATGTCAAGTTTGAATTTACAAGGAATGATTATATCAAATCCAGTAAATATAAGATATTTAACAAATATACAAGCAGAAGGAATATTATTAGTAACAAGAAAAGAAAACTTATTTATAACAGATGGAAGATATATAGAAGAAGTTCATAACACATTAACATTATTTGATGAAATTGTAGTATATGATGTAAGAGGATTATCAAGAGATGACTATGAAAACTTTTTCATGTTTTGTGAAAATGTTGGATTTGAAGAAAATTATGTAACATATGCAAAATATAAAGAATATATGCATAAATACAAAATAAATAATTTAGTAGAAACAGAAAATATGCTTGAAAAACAAAGAGAAGTAAAAGATGAAGAAGAAATAGAAAATATAAAAAAAGCATGTGAAATAACAGATAAATGTTTTGAATATATATTAAAATATATAAAACCAGGAATGACAGAAAAACAAATAGCAAGAGAAATAGATGATTATTTTTATAAAAATGCAGAAGGAAAAGCATTTGAAACAATAGTAGCATCTGGAGAGAATTCATCAAAACCACATGCAGTACCATCAGAAAGAAAAATAAAAGAAGTAGATATAATAACAATAGATATGGGATGTAAAATTAATGGATACTGTTCAGACATGACAAGAACATTTTTTGTAGGAAAAATGCCAGAGCATGTGAAACTAGTATATAATTTAGTACTAAAAAATCAAGAACAAGTATTAAATGATATGAGAGAAGGTTCAAATACAAAACAAATATCAAAAATGGTAGATAATGACTTTAGATTACACAATTATGATTTAATACATGCTCTAGGACATGGAGTTGGATTAGATATCCATGAAGCACCAGTATTAAGTATTAATTCAGAAAATGTATTAAAAGAAAATATGGTAATAACAAATGAACCAGGAATTTATATTGCAGGACAATTTGGAGTTAGAATTGAAGACACAGTTTTGATAAATAAAGGAAGTTGTGAAGCTTTAACTAAATCACCAAAAGGATATATTGTAATTTAGAAAATTTGGGAAATTTTGGGACGGTTCTCTTTTTTCCCTTTGGGTAAAAAGAGAACCGTCCCCATTTTGCCCAAAAGGAAAAAATGGGACAGTCCCCAAATTACCAAAAGGGAAAAAAAGGGACAGACCTAAAATGTAAAATCACTAAAAGTATTGACTTTTTGTATAAATATGGTGTAAAATAAATAGAGTTAAAAATTATGTAAATAAATAGAAGGGAGAATTAATATGGCAGGAGTATACATGGCAGGAGATTTTAGAAATGGAACAACATTTGAAATGGATGGAGGAGTTTTTAGAGTAGTAGAATTCCAACACGTAAAACCAGGAAAAGGAGCAGCATTTGTAAGAACAAAATTAAAAAATGTAATAACAGGAGCAGTATTAGAAAAAACATTTAATCCATCAGACAAATATCCAGGAGCAGAAATTGAAAAGAAAACAATGCAATACTTATATAATGATGGAGATTTATATTATTTTATGGACAATCAAACATATGACCAAATGCCATTAAATAAAGAAGATTTAGGAGATTGTTTAAAATATTTAAAAGAAAATATGGAAGTATCAATACTTTCATTTAAAGGAAAAGTATTTGCAGTAGAACCACCAATATTTGTTGAATTAGAAGTAACATACACAGAACCAGGATTTGCTGGAAATACAACAACAACATCTGGAAAACCAGCAACATTAGAAACAGGGTTAGAATTACAAGTACCAATGTTTATAAATATTGGGGATATTGTAAGAATAGATACACGTACATGTGAATATATGGAAAGGGTTTAGAAAATGACAGAAAAAGAAATGATTGAAAAAATAGCACAACTAGAAAAAAGAGTCGCAGAACTTGAAAAAAGTGTAGCATATATACAAGAAGATATATATGAATTTGTTGAAGATGATGAAGAAACTTGTAATGGAAATTGCTCACATTGTAGTGGTTGTGAAGAATAATAAAAAATAATATCTTAACAATAATTTGAGTTGTTAGGATATTTTTTATTTATATGATTAAAAATAAATTAAAATAATCCTTAATGATTCTAATTAAAGATTTTT
>CALXJU010000001.1 GCA_944388705.1 uncultured Clostridia bacterium | reverse complement strand
CAAGATTACATATATAGTGAAATATTCGCTAATAAAATAAAGATATTTTTTAGTGAAATATTCAAAAATTATTGACAGCTTTTTATATTATTTTTCCTCCACCTACTACTATATCTTCGTCATAAAACACTACAGACTGTCCCGGTGTAATTGCTCTTTGAGGTTCATCAAATATAACTTTTACTTGGTTATTTTCTATTGGATATACTGTACATTGTGCTTCTTTAGCTCTATATCTAACTTTTGCTTTTAATTTTAATGGTTCTTTTAATTGGTCTATTGCAAGCCAATTTATTTCATTTGCAATAAGTTCTTTTGAATATAGAGCTTGCTCTGTTCCTACTATTACCTGATTTTTTTGTATATCCAGTTTTATTACATATAATGGTTCTTTATATGATATTCCTAATCCTTTTCTTTGTCCTATTGTATAATTTATTAACCCCTTGTGTTTTCCTAACACTGTTCCATCTTTTAATACTATATTTCCTACTTTTGGTTTTTGTGAAGAATATTTTTGTAAAAACTTTTGATAGTCATTGTCTGGTATAAAACATATTTCTTGACTATCTTTTTTCAGTGCAACTTCTAAATTATTTTTTTCTGCAATTTTTCTTGTTTCTTCTTTACTTGCTCTATTTTGTAAAGGAAAAATTATAAATTCAATTTCTTCTTTTGGTATGTAATATAAGAAATATGTCTGGTCTTTTTTTTCTTCATCTGATTTTTTTAGAACATATCTTTTATATTTTTCTGAATATTCTGTTTTAGCATAATGTCCTGTTGCAATATATTCACATCCTAATTCTTTTGCTTTTTCATAAAATGCTCCAAATTTTAAGTATCTATTACATTCTACACATGGATTTGGTGTTTTGGCATTTTCATATTCTGATATGAATTTATTTATTACACGACATCTAAATTTTTCTGTACAGTCTATTACATGATGTTCTATACCTAATTTTTTACATACTTTTTTTGCATCTTCTATAGCTTTTTCAGTATCTTCCCAGAGTTTCATTGTTGCGCCTATTACTTCATATCCTTGTTCTTGCAATACTACTGCTGATACGCTACTGTCTACTCCTCCACTCATTCCTAATAATATTTTTTTCTTCATATCTTTCTCCTAATTTCCTATTGGTGCAAAATCATCTGTAACAATTTGTTTATCTGTTTCAAATTCTGTAACTTCTCTATCTAAATATTTTTTATATTCTTCATATTTAGTTTCATCTATCTGAGGTTCACCTTTTATTCCAACAAGTATAAGATTTTGTCTATCAGTTCTTTCTGAATTTAACTCCATAAAAATTTTTACATCATCAAATACTGCTTTATATGTTGCATATTCATATTTTATAAAATCTGAATCTTTTCCCTCTAATGATGAAATTATATTTGTCAATACTACTCCATTATCATTTAACATATTTTTTGCATTTGTTAATGCTTCATATGTTGTTAATTCAAATGGTGCATTAAGTCCTTTAAATGCATCAATTAATATTGTATCATATTTATTTTCATTATAATTTAAAAAACTTCTTCCATCTTGTGTATAAATTTTTAATCTATCATCATTAGAATTTAATCCAAATTGTTCTTCTGCAATCTGAGTCATCTTTTCGTCTATTTCAACTACATCTATTGTTTTATTTGAATATTTTTGTAAATAGTGAATTGGATAAGTATATCCTGCTCCACCTATTAATAGAGTTGATTTTGCATCTTTATTTAGATATTCAAATAAGTCATAATATCTTAAATATTCAGCTCCCATCTCTCCTGTTTCAGAATTTACATATGATTCTAATCCAGTATCTACTTGTAATGTTTTATATGTTGCTTGTTCTGTAGCCACTTCTTTTACCCATATTCTACTATATTGTGAATCTGTATCTAACAATACATCTGGATTATTTCTTTTAAATATATATTTTCCTAGTAATATTAGTAATATCATAGATATTACTAATATTATTGTAGTACAATAATATTTTTTGTCTTTTTTCTCTCTTGCTATAATTGACATTGTTACTAATATTAGTGTAACTGCTATATTTATATTATTTACTCCGATGTTTGGTATTAATACAAATCCCATCAAAAATGTTCCTACTATACTTCCTATTGTTGAAAGTGATGATATTCTTCCTGATAATGTTCCTATTTCTTTTTCTTCCATACTTTTTATTTTTACTGCAAATGGTGATATTGTTGCTAATATAAAACTTGGTATTGAAAATACTATTATTGCACAAAGAATTGCTGCTATTATTAAATTTCCAATTAGTCCTGCTAATTGTTTTACTACTAATGTTTCTAATATTGGTATTAGACTTGTAAATAAAGCTGCTAATAATAAGATATTTGATATTACATCTATGTTTGCATTTTTATCAGCTCTTTTTCCTCCTATCCAATATCCTACACTCATACTTGCTAATATTATTCCAATAATACTTGTCCATACTACATTTGAACTTCCTACATATGGAGATAGGACTCTCGCTGCTATCAGTTCAAGTCCCATTCCTATTGCACCACTTAAAAATACTATTATTTCTAATTTATATTTTTTCATTTTTTACTCCTGATTTTTGATTATTTGAATATGTACATCATCTAGTTGTTGTTTAGTTACAACTGATGGTGCTCCCATCAATAAATCTCTTGCTTTTTTATTTTTAGGGAATGCTATTACTTCTCTTATGTTTGTTGAATCTGCTATTAACATTACCATTCTGTCTAATCCTGGTGCAGCTCCTGCATGTGGTGGTGTTCCATATTGAAATGCATTATATAATGCTCCAAATCTATTTTTTACATCTTCTTCTGAATATCCTGCTATTTCAAATGCTTTTATCATTATTTCAGGATTGTGATTTCTTACTGCTCCTGATGCCATTTCATATCCATTACATACTAAGTCATATTGATATGCTAATATATCTAATGGTTCTTTTCTATTTAATGCTTCTAATCCTCCTTGTGGCATTGAAAATGGATTATGTGAGAAGTCTATTGTTCCTTCATCTGATAATTCATACATTGGAAAATCTACTATAAAACAAAATCTATATACATCTTTTTCTAGTAAGTCTAGTCTCTTTCCTAATTCTATTCTTACAAGTCCTGCTATTTTTTGTGCAGTTTCTAATTCGTCTGCTATAAAGAATATACTATCTCCTGGTTTTACTCCATATTCATTTTCAAGTTTTGTTTTTGCAGGTTCTGTTATAAATTTTGCAATTCCTCCTGCTATTGTTCCATCTGTTTCAAATTTTGTCCATGCTAGTCCTTTTGCTGAACATTCTTCTACTGCAAATTCTGTCATTTTATCAAAGAATTTTCTTCCTTGCTCTGCTCCTTTTGGAACTACTATTGCTTTTATTGTTTTTCCTTTAAATGCATTAAATTCTGTTCCTTCAAATACTTTTGTTACATCTTGAATTATTAATGGATTTCTTAAATCTGGTTTGTCTATTCCGTATTTTTCCATTGCTTCTTTATATGGAATTCTTATAAATGGTCCTTCATCTACTTTCCAGTTTGTAAATTTCTTGAATGTATATGGTACTACTTCTTCTATTACTTTAAATACATCTTCTTGTGTTGCAAAACTCATTTCAAAATCTAATTGATAAAATTCTCCTGGTGCTCTATCTGCTCTTGGGTCTTCATCTCTAAAACATGGTGCTATTTGAAAATATTTATCAAATCCACTTACCATCAATAATTGTTTGAATTGCTGTGGTGCTTGTGGTAATGCATAAAATTCTCCTGCATGTAATCTACTTGGTACTAAATAGTCTCTTGCTCCTTCTGGTGATGAGTTTGCTAATATTGGTGTTTGTATTTCGCAAAAACCTAGTTCATCCATTTTATCTCTTAATGTTTTTAGAATTTTTGAACGCAATAATATATTATTATGCAACTTCTCGTTTCTTAAATCTAAAAATCTATATTCTAATCTCAAATCTTCTCTTACTTCTTGGTCTGTGTTTATTTCAAATGGTAATACATTTTTACATTTTCCTAATACTTCTATTTTATTTGCTACTACTTCTATTTCTCCTGTTGCCATTTTAGGATTTTTGCTACTTCTTTCCACAACTTTACCACATATGTGTATACAGCTTTCTGTTGTTAATTCTTTTGCTTGTTCTTGTAGTTTTTCATCATTTATTACTATTTGTGTTACTCCAAATTGGTCTCTTAGGTCTATAAATATCATTCCTCCTAAGTTACGAATTTTTTGTATCCATCCTGCTAGTTCTACTTCTTCTCCTACATTTTTTATTTTTAATTCTCCTAAATTATGTGTTCTATACATTGCTATTCCCCCATATCCGCTTTTTTCATTTCTATATTTTACTACAAATTAAAGAAAATAGCAAGGTTTCTTGCTATTCTTCTATAATCTTATTTAAATTTAAATTAATTGGTTGATTTTTTCCATTGTAAATGATATAAATATATTATATAATATCCTTAATTAAATAAATTAAGGATAAAAATTTTAATTATTATATTAAATATATTTTGAGGTAATAACATATGAATAATTTAAAAGAAAAAAACAAAGGAATAACTCTTATAACTTTAGTAATAGCTGTTATAATATTAATAATAATATCATCTCTATTGGTATATAATGCAAAAACTGGAATAAAATTAAGAACTTTAAAAAAGATGTATAATGATATTGAATTATTGTCAGATAAAGTTGAATCACATTATGCTAAATATGGTGCTTTACCTGCTGAATTTGAATATTTAGGTAATATATATTTTGAACCAGAACCAAATGACAATGATATATATTATGTAATAGATTTAAATGCCTTAGATGGTGTTTCTTTAAACTATGGTTATGATTTTAAAAATATAACATCAGAAGATGATACATTAGCATATAATGATGTTTATATAATAAATGAACAAAGTCACCATATTTATTATGTAAGAGGAATAGAGATGGATGGTGTAGTTTATTATACAGTTGATAGTGATGATAAAGTGACTTTATCGAATGAAAAGGTAGAAATACCTGAAAAGAGTAATAATTCAGCCTTTTCAAGAGAATGGGGAGTAATAGAAATAGAATTTTTAAATGGAACAAGTTATGGTACAACAACAACACCAAATGAACCAAATATGACAAGTGATATGAAAGCAGTATATTGGGAAAATGGAGAGGAAAAAGTAGAAGGAGAATCAGCAGACTTTGATAAAAGTAAATGGTATAATTATATAGCTCAAGCAGGAGCAACAACATCAGGAGGAACCAGCAAGTGGGCAAATGCGAAAACAAGTGATGGAAGTTATTGGGTATGGATACCAAGATATGCGTATAGGATAGTATATTTTGATAAAGAAGAACATAGAGATGCATATAGAGCAGATAATACACAAACAACAGGAATAGTAGGATATAGTGATGCAAGAGGGCTAGTAGATAAAGAAGGAAAAACACCAAGTGATATAGGAGAACCAGTAACAAGTATAGGAGTAGGAGAAAATAAATTAAGACCACATCCAGCATTTGAAACAGATTTAAATCAAGGTGGATGGGATACTAAACTAGAAGGAATATGGGTAGCAAAATATGAAATGAGTGCGGAAACTTCAACAGATGGACAAAACTGGACAGCAACAAGTCCAAGCAGTTCGACCTTATTAACAACAAATGCAGGAAATACAAGTTCAACAAAATACAGAGCAGTAAGCAAACCCGGTGTAAAAAGTTGGAGATATTTATATGTAGAAACAATGTATTCAAATGGATTTTACTATAATAGAAATAGTGAAAGTCATATGATGAAAAATAGCGAATGGGGAGCAGTAGTATATTTAGCAGATAGCAGATATGGAAGAAATGGAACAGAGGTAACAAGAAATACAGATAGTACTTATTATACAGGAGGAATAAGTGGAGCAACAGCACTAACAAATCCGTTACAAAGTACAACAGGAAATGAATATGGAATATATGATACGGTAGGAGGAGCAGATGAATATGTAGCTGGATATATAGCTGATTCAAGCCGAAGTTATGGAAATTCCTTTGCATCAACAGATAATACAACGAACAATAAAACAGATAATACAAAATATGCAACAGTATATAAAATGTCAACTTCAAATAGTTATATAGATAATTACAAAGAAAATATAAATAAAATATTTGGAGATGGAACAATAGAAACATCAACTTCAGGAACAGGAAGTCATTCATGGCATTCAGCGAGCTCTTATTTTGTGGGTATCGACAGCAGCAGCAGTTATCCGTTTTTCGCGCGTGGAGGCTACTGGCACGGCACTAACGCAAGTTCTTTCAACTTCAACTATGGCTCTGGCGACAGCGGCGACGACCCCTACGGTTTTCGCGTGTGTCTTGTAGTAAAGTAATGTGAAATCTGAAATGTGAACTTCCCCAAAAGAGTAAAAAACTAAGTTTGAAGAGTGTTAAAACTTAGTTTTTTATTATATTAAAATATTCTAATTATATCATTATACGTTACAAATATTGTTAAAGCCATTAAAATTGAAAATCCAATTAATTGAATTTTAGCTTCTGTTTCAAGTTTCATAGGTTTTCTTCTAATTAACTCTATCAACAAAATAACTAATTTTCCTCCATCAAGTGCTGGTATTGGAAGTAAATTTGTAACACCTAAAGAAACAGAAATAACAGCTAATAAATATATATAATTTGCAATTCCACTTGTTTCAACAACTACTTCTGATATTCCTACTATTCCTACCATTTGGTCTACAGCAAATCCACCAGTAAATAACATTTTTATACTTTCAAATAGTGTCAATATAAATTCCCATGTTCCTTTTGCTCCATAGTACATTCTATTTAGAAAAGTGTCTTTAGCTGGGTCTGCAAACTGAAGTCCAACTGTTGATATTAATATAAAAAACACTAATATTCCAAAAATTATATTAACAGTTGCTCCTGCAACTACAATTGCCATCCTTTTGCCTACACTTGCTTTTGCAAAAGACCTTTCATCATCAGAGTCTTCATCCTCGCCTTCCATACTAACAAATCCACCAAGGGGGATTAATCTAATAGCATACTTGGTTTCTTTTCCTTGCTTTTGCCATATTGTTTTTCCAAATCCTATAGCAAATTCTTTTACTTTAACATTACAAAGTTTTGCTACTAGAAAATGTCCTCCTTCGTGGATAAGTATTAAAAATCCTAATAAAAATATTATTTTGATTGCATTAATTATAAAATCTAACAAATTTTCCTCCTAATATTTATTATTTTCACTCCAATTCTAAATCATTTGAAAAAATATATATGCAAATGGTGCTATAAACATTAAACTATCAATTCTATCTAACATTCCTCCATGTCCTGGAATTAAATTACTTGCATCTTTCACATTTACATATCTTTTTATACTTGATTCTGTAAAGTCTCCTATTTGCCCAATTATACTTAATACTATTGTTATTAGTATTACATATAAATATGAATATTCATATTTAAAGATTAAGTTGATTGCTAATGTATATATTATAGCAATTACAACTGCTCCAACCACACCTGCAATACAGCCTTCTATTGATTTTTTAGGACTTACCTTACTAAATTTATGTTTTCCCCATTTCTTTCCTACTAAATATGCAAATGTATCTGTTCCCCAGGCTGCAATTATTGCATACCAAACAATGGCAATTCCATTTTCTAATCCTCTTGTTAATGCTATAAATGAAATACTTGTTATTACATATAAAATCCCAAATAATGTATATACTACATCTTTAAAATTTGTATTCATATTTGTAATTATTACTTGTAAAAAACTTATTAACATTAAAATTGGAATTATCAATATTAAAATACTATTTGTTATATTTTGTGGTATATGTTCAGGAACTATATGAATTAGTGCAATAAATAGGCATGATAAATAACCAAGCCATCTTATTGGTCTACATTTATGTTTTATTACATTAAAATACTCATGTATTGAAAGTAGTGCTATTATTGCTAAACATATATCTACAACATATTTATTTCCAAATGTCAAAATTATTACAACTAGTGGAAATCCTAGTAGTGCTGAAGTTACTCTTTTTATATCCATTTTTTCTCCTTTTCTTATGCTATTTTAATTTGCTCCAAATTTTCTTGTTCTTTTTTGATATTCTAAGATTGCATTATCTAAATCTTCTTCTGTAAAATCTGGCCAATTTTTATCAACAAATAAAAATTCTGAATATACCAATTGCCATGGTAAAAAGTTACTTAGCCTCATTTCTCCACTTGTTCTTATTAATAAGTCTGGATCTGGTTGACCTTTTGTATACAAATTATTTGATATAAGCTCCTCATTTATTTCATCAATTTTAATATTTCCATTTTGCATTTCTTTTACTATATTTTGTACTGATTTTACAATTTCATCTCTTCCACCATAATTCAATGCTATATTAAATGTGACTCCTGTATTATTTTTTGTTCTTTCCATACAGTTTATTATACTTTTTTGCATTCCTTGTGAAAGTGCTGTGATATCTCCAAGAATTTTTACTTTTATATTTTCTGAATCTGCTCTTTTACTATAATCATCTAAATAACTTTGTAATAATGCCATTAACGCCTTTACTTCTTCTTCTGTTCTTTTCCAATTTTCTGTTGAAAATGCATATACAGTTATGTATTTCAATCCTATTTTGTTAGCATATCTAACTATTTTTTCTAGTGTCTTTGCTCCTTGCTTATGTCCAAAGCTTGCTGATTTACCTTGTTTTTTTGCCCATCTTCTATTTCCATCCATTATAATTGCAATATGTCTTGGCATATTTTCTTCATCAAATTTCATAAAGTTCTCCTTATTTATTTCTATTTTGTATGTATAGAGCTAATTGCTTTAAAAATTCTGCTTTTTCTCCATACATTTCTAGTTGTTCTATTGCTTCTTTTGTTATTTTATTTAATTGCTCTTTTGCTCCTTCAAGACCATATTTAGATACATATGTACATTTTCCTAATGCACTATCATTACCTACAGGTTTTCCTAATATTTCTTCATTTCCTTCTTCAGATAAAATATCATCTTTTATCTGAAATGCCAAACCTATT
This sequence comes from uncultured Clostridia bacterium, assembly GCA_944388705.1. Lineage (GTDB taxonomy): Bacteria > Bacillota > Clostridia > TANB77 > CAG-508 > CAG-269. The sequence continues at coordinate 81,371 of CALXJU010000001.1, read as the reverse complement.
TTGTCTGCATATATTGTTAATTTTTCTAATTCTTTATCACTACATCCTGCTAAAATTGCTCCCATTCTTACACATAATTTTAGTAATGCTCCTGTTTTATTAGTATGTATATATTCAAGATATTCTGGTAATATTTCTTTTCCTTCATATTCTGTATCTACATATTCTCCTGCAATCATTCTATCTACTGCTTTTGTAAATTCATTAAATACTTTTAGTTTTGTTTTTATTTCACTAGTTTTAGCTTTTTCTAAATCTTCGCTTATTAATATATATGCATTATTTAATAATCCATCACCAGCAAGTATTGCTGTGGCTTCATTAAATTGCTTATGATTTGTTGGTTTTCCATGCCTAAAATCATCATTATCTATTCCAGGTAAGTCATCATGGATTAAAGAAAAATTGTGCACCATTTCTATTGCTACTGCATATGGTAAACATTTTTTTATATCTTTTTTAAACAATTCATATGTTGCTATTACTAATATTGGTCTTAAACGTTTTCCACCTGCCATTAAACTATATTCCATTGATTCATTTAATACTTTTTCTGGGCAATCTTCTCTTCTGATATATTTTTCTAATTCATTATTTATTCCTTTTTGATATAGTTTTAACTTTTCTTTAAATTCCATGATTTTCCCCTCTATTATACACTCATTATTTCTGTTTCTTTGTTTGCTAATATTTTATCTACTTCTTCTACATATTTGTCTGTAATTTTTTGTATTTCTGTTTCTGCTGATTTTAATTCATCTTCTGTTATTTCACTATTTTTTTGTTTTGCTTTTGCTTCATCTATTCCATCTCTTCTTATTGCTCTTACTGCAACTTTTGCTTCTTCTGCTATTTTTTTAATCTCTTTTACTAATTCTTTTCTTCTCTCTTCATTTAATTCAGGGAAAGCTAGTCTTATGACTTTTCCATCATTATTTGGGTTTAATCCTATATCTGATGCTAATATTGCTTTTTCAATTTCTTTTAATACACTTAAATCCCATGGTTGTATAACTATTAATCTAGCTTCTGGTACTGATATTCCAGCTACTTGATTTATTGGTGTTGGTGTTCCATAATAATCTATTTTTACTTTATTTAATATTGCTGGATTTGCTCTTCCAGCTCTAATCTCTGATAATTTTTCTGTATATGCTCCTATTGATTTTTCCATTCTTTCTTTTAAACTTGTATAATCCATACTCTTCTCTCCTCTTTTTTTATTTTTATATAAAAGTTAATATATAACTATGATACTATTGTACCTATTTTTTCACCTTTAACAGCTTTTACTATATTTTCTGGGTCAGAAATTCCAAATACTAATAATGGAATATTATTATCTCTACACATTGCTGTTGCTGTAGAATCCATTACTTTTAAATCTTTATTTAATACATCTAAATATGATATTTCTTCAAATCTAATTGCATCTGGTTGTATTTTTGGATCTGCTGAATATACTGCATCTATTGCTTTTCCTAACAAAATAATATCTGCTTTTATTTCAGTTGCTCTTAATACTGCTGCTGTATCTGTTGTAAAATATGGGTGTCCTGTTCCACATGCAAATATTACTACTCTTCCTTTGCTTAAATGTTTTTCTGCTTTTCTTTGTATGAATGGTTCTGCAATCTCTCTCATTTCTATTGCTGTTTGCACTCTTGAATATATTCCTCTAGCTTCTAATGCATCTTGAAGAGCTAAAGCATTCATAGCTGTTGCTAACATTCCCATATAATCTGCTGTTGTTCTTTCCATTTGGTATCCTTGTCTTCCTCTCCAGAAGTTTCCTCCACCTACTACAATTGCTATTTCAACTCCCATTTCTACTACTTCTTTGATTTTATCACACATTTTTCCAATTACTTCTGGGTTTACTCCTGTTTTTTGTTCTCCTGCTAATGCTTCTCCACTAAGTTTTAGTAGCACTCTTTTATATTTTGCTTCTGACATTTTTACACACTCCTATTCATTTTTAGGTTATTCTATCATACTTTTTCTAAAATTTGTAGACTTTTATTAAAATTTTATTAAAAAATAAGAACAAAACCAACAGCGAACAACTAACTATTAGTTTTTATTTATTTTTATATAATTATTAAATTGATTTTATAAGCCTAAAATCTCCTTAGCTCTATCTACATCTTCTTGAGTTGCATCTCTAACGTCTTCTAATTCATACTTTAGTCCTAATTTTTCCCATTTATATTTTCCCATACTGTGATATGGTAAAATTTGTACTTTTTCAACTGTTTTTAAACTATTAATAAATTCTTTTAATTTTAATAAATCTTTTTCATCATCTGTATAACCTGGAACAAGAACTTGTCTTATCCAAATCTTTATATTATTATCACTCAAATATTTTGCAAATTCTAATTCTTTCTTATTGGATGTTCCTACTAATTCTTTACACTTTTGAGCATCTATATGTTTTATATCTAATAATACTAAATCTGTTAATTTTAATAATTCTTTTATTTCATCTGTAATATTAACCATTCCAGAAGTATCTATACAAGTAGTAATTCCTTCTTGTTTTAATTTTTTAAAAAACTCAATTAAAAATTTTACTTGTAAAAGTGGCTCACCACCTGTTACAGTTACTCCTCCTCCTGATGGCATTATATAATTTTTATATCTTTTTACTTTTTCAAGAATTTCATCTATTGATTTATATTTTCCTCCATTTATATCCCAAGTGTCTCTATTATGGCAATATTTACATTGTAGACGACAACCTTGTAAAAAAATCACATATCTTATCCCAGGTCCATCTACTGTCCCAAAACTCTCTACTGAATGCACTTTCGCATAATATTTCAAATCTTTTTCCATAACATCCTCCCATTTTATGTCTGTCCCTTTTTTTCCTTTTGGGTAATTTGGGACCTGTCCCGTTTTTTCCCTTTTGGCAATTTGGGGACGGTTCTCTTTTTTCCCTTTGGACAAAAAGAGAACCGTCCCCATTTTTTCCTAAATTTTTTCATGAATTGTTCTATTTATTACATCTAATTGTTGTTCTCTTGTTAATTTTGTAAAGTGAACCGCATATCCTGATACTCTTATTGTAAGTTGAGGATATTTTTCTGGATGTTCCATAGCATCTTCTAATAATGCTCTATCAAAAACATTTACATTTATGTGATGACCTGTTTGTGCAAAAAATCCATCTAACATATTTACTAAATTATTAATTTTTGTTTCTTCATCTTGTCCTAATGTTCCAGGTGTAATTGAAAATGTATATGATATACCATCTTCTGAGTCTTCAAATGGTAATTTTGCAATTGAATTCATTACTGCTAATGCTCCATTTGTATCTCTACCATGTAAAGGATTTGCTCCTGGTCCAAATGGTTCTCCTGCTTTTCTTCCATCAGGTGTATTACCTGTTGCTTTACCATATACAACATTTGATGTAATTGTTAATATTGATAATGTGTGTTTTGCTCCTCTATATGTTGGATATCTTTTTAGTTTATTTAAGAATTTTCCAGCGATTTGAGTTGCAATCTCATCAACTTTTTCGTCATCATTTCCAAATTTAGGATAATCTCCTTCTATTTTATAATCTACTGCTAGTCCATCTTCATTTCTTATTACTTTTACTTTTGCATATTTTATTGCTGATAATGAATCTGCTACTACTGATAAACCTGCTATACCACATGCCATTGTTCTTATTATATCTTTATCATGTAATGCCATTTCTATTGCTTCATATGAATATTTATCATGCATATAATGTATCGCATTTAATGCTTTTATATATATTTTTGCAACATAATCCATCATTTGGTCAAATTTGAATATTACTTCATCATAATTTAAATATTCTGTTGTAATTGGTTCAAATCTAGGTGTTACTTGTTTTCCTGTCATTTCGTCTCTTCCACCATTTATTGCATATAATAATGTTTTTGCTAAATTTGCTCTTGCACCAAAGAACTGCATTTGTTTTCCAATTTTCATTGGTGATACACAACATGCTATTCCATAATCATCTCCTAATGTTACTCTCATTACATCATCATTTTCATATTGTATTGATGATGTTTTTATTGATAAATCTGCTGTATATTTTTTGAAACCTTCTGGTAATCTTGTTGACCATAATACTGTTAAATTTGGTTCTGGTGCTGGTCCTAAATTCTCTAATGTGTGTAATATTCTAAATGAGTTTTTAGTTACTAATGTTCTGCCATCTATTCCCATTCCACCAATACTTTCAGTTACCCATACAGGGTCTCCACTGAATAATTCATTATATTCTGGTGTTCTTAAAAATCTTACAAGTCTTAGTTTCATTACAAAATGGTCCATTATTTCTTGTACTTGTTCTTCTGTTAATGTTCCATTTTTCATATCTCTTTCAAAATATATGTCTAAAAATGTTGATGTTCTTCCTATACTCATTGCGGCTCCATTTTGGTCTTTTACTGCTCCTAAATATCCAAAATATAGCCATTGAACTGCTTCTTTTGCATTTTTAGCTGGTTTTGAAATATCAAATCCATACTTTTGTGCCATTACTTTTAATTCTTTTAATGCTTTTATTTGTTCAAATATTTCTTCTCTTTCTCTTATTACATTTTCTGTAAAGTCATCTACATTTAAAATGTCTAATTCCTGTTGTTTTTCTTCGATTAATGCATCTACTCCATATAATGCTACTCTTCTATAATCTCCAATTATTCTTCCTCTTCCATATCCATCTGGTAATCCGGTTATTAAGTGTGAACTTCTTGCTGCTCTTATATCTGGTGTATACACACTAAATACTCCATCATTATGTGTTTTTCTTATATTATTAAAAATATAATCAACTTCTGGGTCTACTTTTCTACCATATGCTTCACAAGATTTTTCTACTATTTTTATTCCTCCATATGGCATTATTGCTCTTTTTAATGGCTTATCTGTTTGTAAACCTACTATTTCTTCTAAATCTTTATCTATATATCCAGCTTCATGACTTGATACTGTTGATATTGTTTTTGTATCTATATCTAGTACTCCACCTTCTGCTTCATGCTCTTTTTTATATAATTCTAATACTTCGTTCCATAATTTTTTTGTTTTTTCTGTTGTCCCTTTTAGGAAACTTGAATCACCTTCATATGGTGTATAGTTTCTCTGTATAAAATCTCTAACATTTATTTCTCTTTGCCAGTCTCCTGGTTCAAAGTCTTTCCATTCTTCAAATTTCATACTATTACCTCCATTTACTCTATTATTTCCATTTTATTGCTTTTTATTATTGTTTTTTACCACATGTCATTATATCTATATTGTAGAATTTTGTCAATGCTAACAATCCCCTTTAATAAATTATTTTTTTATATTTTTTTCAATTAATATATAATTTTTCTTGCAATTCCTAAAAAATACATATATAATCAGAACATATGTGCCAAACAGAACTATCTCATTTTAAACAGGACTGTTCCATTTTGGCAAGAAAGGACAAAAACATGGAAAAAATTATTAACAAAATTGCAGAAGAATTAAATGTAAAACCTATACAGGTAGAAAATGCCGTAAAACTAATTGATGAAGGAAATACAATTCCATTTATTGCACGTTATAGAAAAGAAGTAACTGGTGGATTAAGTGACGAAATCTTAAGAGATTTAGGAGAAAGATTAACTTATTTAAGAAATTTAGAGACTCGTAAAGCTGAAGTAACAAAATCCATTGATGAACAAGGTAAATTAACTGATGAATTGACTATTGCAATTGCTACTGCTGAAACTCTTGCAGATGTAGAAGATTTATATAGACCATATAAACAAAAAAAGAAAACAAGAGCAACTGTTGCAAAGGCAAAAGGCTTAGAACCTTTAGCACAAATAATACTAGAGCAAGAAGAAAAAACTCCTATAGAAGAAATTGCAAAACAATATATTAATATTGACAAATTATCTGTTCAAGATAAGAAAAATAAAGATAAAGTTGTAGCAAATGTTGAAGAGGCAATTCAAGGTGCCTTAGATATCATAGCTGAAAATATTTCTGATAATGCAAAATTCAGAAAATATATTAAAAAAGTTTGTTACAGAGAAGGAACAATTGTTACAAAAGCTTCAAAACCTGATGAAAAATCTAATTATGAAATGTATTATGATTTTTTAGAATTAGTTTGTAAGCTTCCAAGTCATAGAATTTTAGCAATTAATAGAGGTGAAACTGAAGAATTTTTAAAAGTTTCTATTAATAAACCTGAAGATAAAATTTTATATTATATGGAAAAAGATATTTTAAAAGGCAAAAATCAGTTTACAGAAATGCTTCAAGCTACTATTTTAGATGCTTTTAAAAGATTAATTGAACCATCTATTGATAGAGAGATTCGTTCTGATTTAACCGAAAAAGCTGAAGAAAAAGCTATAAAAGTTTTTGGACAAAATGCAAAACAATTATTATTAGGTGCTCCTATAAAAGGTAAAACTGTTATGGGATTTGACCCAGCATATAGAACAGGTTGTAAAATTGCAGTTATAGATGAAACAGGAAAAGTTTTAGATACTGCAACTGTATATCCAACTGCTCCTCAAAATGATGAAGAAGGTGCAAAGAAAATTCTTTTAGATTTAATTAATAAATATCGTATTGATATAATTGCAATTGGTAATGGTACTGCTTCAAGAGAATCAGAAATGTTTGTTGCTGAAATGATTAAAGAAGTTAAACATGATATTTGTTATGTTATTGTTAGTGAAGCAGGTGCATCTGTATATTCTGCTTCTAAACTTGCAACAGAAGAATATCCTGATATAAATGTTTCACTTAGAGGAGCAATTTCAATTGCACGTAGACTTCAAGACCCTTTAGCAGAACTTGTAAAAATTGACCCTAAAGCTATTGGTGTTGGTCAATATCAACATGATGTTAATCAGAAGAAATTATCTGAAAGTTTAACAGGTGTTGTTGAAGATAGTGTTAATAAAGTTGGTGTTGATGTTAATACTGCTACTCCTTCACTTTTATCTTATGTTTCTGGTATCAATAGTACAATAGCAAAAAATATTGTTAAATATAGAGATGAAAATGGTAAATTAAAAGAAAGAAAAGAACTTTTAAAAGTTCCTAAATTAGGAAAAGTTGCTTATGAACAATGTGCAGGTTTTATCAGAATTCCTGATGGTATTAACCCATTAGAAAATACTGCTGTTCACCCAGAAAGTTATGAACAGACTGAAAAGCTTTTATCTAAATTAGGGTTTGATAAAAATGATTTAAGAAATCGAGATAGATTAAATGTTTTAAAAACACAATTAAGTACTTTAGATGTTCATTCTATTTCTAAAGAACTTGATATTGGAGAAATGACTTTGTCTGATATTATTTCCGAATTGTCTAAACCTGGTCGTGATCCAAGAGATAGTATGCCAAAACCTGTACTTCGTAATGATGTTCTAAAATTTGAGGATTTAACTGAAGGTATGGTTCTTACTGGTACTGTTCGTAATGTTATTGATTTTGGAGCTTTTGTTGATATTGGAGTAAAATATGATGGACTTGTTCATATCTCTGAAATGAGCGATTCTTATATTAAGTCTCCTTCTGAAGTTGTGTCAGTTGGTGATATTGTAAAAGTTAAAGTTATAAAACTTGACCAAGAACGAAAAAAAGTTGGTCTCTCTATGAAAATATAAAATTTAGACTGACCAGAGGGCGTATCCTTATGCCCTCTTATCTTTTGTTTATTATAATTTTTCCATAAATCTTTTCTTTGAATCATAAGAAGAATGTACATATCTATTTAATGTTATATTAACATCTGCATGTCCTAATACTTCACTTAAAGATTTTATATCCATACCTACTCTTATACATCTTGTTGCAAATGTATGTCTTAAGCAGTGAAAATTTCTGTATTTAATTTCGCCTGTTTCAAGTGCTTTTTTATATACATATTGAAAACTTCTTGGTTCAATATATTTATCTTCTAGCCCTGTTGTTACATATGCCTGTTTTGAATAATTTATGCTCTTAATCTTTAATTCATCATATAATACTTGTGGTATAGGAATTTTTCTTTCTGATGTTTTAGTTTTAGGTGGAGTTATTATTACTTTTGTTTTTTTCTTTTCCACATAAACTCGTTGTAATGTTTGTTTTACATTTATTAATTTTTTATTTAAATCAATATGTTCCCATTTTAATGCACATATTTCTCCTATCCTCATTCCTGTATATATTGCTATTAATATTCCTATATCTCTTATATCTTCTGATTTTATACATATTTTTTCTAGTTTCTTTATTTCTTTTTCATTAAATACCTGTAATTCTGTTTTTTCTGAACTTGGCATTGTTATTAAATCTAATTTAAAGTTTGTATTATATTTTCTTTCTGCAAATTTTAATATCGATTTTAATACTAATACTATATCTCTTACAGTTTTATTTGATAAGTTTTTTTTAAACTGTCTATAAATTCATTCATATCATAATCTAAAAAATAACTTAATCGTTTTTTTGCGAATTTTTTATTAAGATATGTATTTATAATATAATTATAATTCAAATATGTTGATTCTTTTATTTTATGTTTTTTATATAATAACCAATTGTCCGTGAGTCGTCTAAACCTTACCCACCAAAGGGTTAAGTTATTTCCCTTTTTAAAAATGTTCACATCTACCACCTCTCTTAGGTAATATTATACTGTTTTTCTATTATTTTTTCATTCAATTAGTTATTCTTTTTGCATATTTTATATTTCTCTTTTTGCGTATATTTTAGGCACGCAAAAAGAGACTGTTAAAAAACAGCCTCTTTTTCTTAATACTTGTTTTGTATCTCTTTTATTTTTTCAAAATCATTATTCAAGATATTTATAAATACTTCAGCAATTTGTGGGTCAAATTGTGTTCCTTTACATCTTTCAAATTCATCTTTTACATATTGTAAATCTAATGCATCTCTATAACTTCTTTTACTTGTCATCGCATCAAATGTATCTGCAACTGCTGTTATCCTTGCTAAATATGGTATATTTTCACCAGCTAATCCTGAAGGATATCCTTTTCCATCATATCTTTCATGATGATGTTTTACTATTGGTATTATATCTTTAAATATTGATGCTGCACCTAATATATGTGCTCCTATTGATGGATGATTTTTTATTTCAGAATATTCATCATCTGTTAATTTTGCATTTTTTTGTAATATACTATCTGGTATTCCTATTTTTCCTATATCGTGGAATAACCCTCCTATTCTTAATATTTTTAATTGTTCTTCTGGCAATCCTAATTTTGTTCCAATTAAGACTGAATATTCTGATACTCTATCTGAATGACCTCTTGTATATGTATCTTTTGCTTCTACTGTATATCTTAATGTTTGAACACTTTCTAAATATGCTTGTTCTAATTTTTCATTTGTTTCTTCTAGTTCATCATTTATTCTTTTTATTTCTTGCATTTGTTTTATTGATTTTATTCCTGACTCTATTAATAAAAGTAATTGATCGAATTTATCACTTTTCTCGCAATAACCTTGTATATCTAATCTTTTTATTGTTTCTAATGGTGGGGCTAAATCTTTATGCCCTGTTAATAATAAAATATATAATTCTTTATTAAATTTTCTAATTTCTTCTACAACTTCATCTCCATGTAATGGTGTCATCATAAAGTCTAATAACATCAAATCAAAGTGTTCTCTTTTTATTGTTTCTATTGCTTCTACTGGGTCTGTAATTCCCACAAATTCATAATCAGTCCTTTTTAAAAAAACTGATAATGAATCAATTATTCCTATTTCATCATCAACAGCTATTATTTTATATTTTACTTGTTCAGCTCCGTTTAATTGATTTTGAAGTGCTTTTCTCATATTCCTCCTCCTTGTTATCATCCCATTTATCGATATTATAGTCATTTATTCGACAAAAATCAATATTTTTTGTTAATTTTTTAAATTTTATAAATTATAATATATAACTATTGAATAAGCAAAGACCCCCGACGAAGACCCAGAATATGTTTTTGCTATGAAATAGTTATATATTATAATTTATTAATCAAAAATATTACAACAATATTACGAATATATTACTTTTTTATGACATTTTATCATTTTATTTGATTTTTATAATCTGGCTTGATATACTAAAATTGTATAATTATATGGAGGTATTATGGACAAATTATTAGAAGGAAATATTGAAGAAACTGAAGAAATTCTAAATAAAAATAATATAGAAGAAGTCTCTGAGATAGAAGAAAATATAAATTTACAAGATGAAGAAATTCAAGTAGAAGAAGAAGTTATGGCTCAAGAAGAAAAAAAGACTGAAGAAAGTCCTTCAACTGCTATAATAGAATATCGTGAAATTGAAGAACCTTGTGTTGCTTTAACTATTATTGGCGAAAATAGACTTTCTACTCCTGCAGTTTTTGTAAAAAGAGGATTTAAATATTCAATAAAAGCATTTTTTTCTACTTTAGTTCTTACTATAATGAATTTATTTATATAGATATAAAAAAGCCGTTTAAACGGCTTTTTTAATTGGAATTATTATATTAAATGTTGTTCCTTGTCCATCTACTGTTACAAAATTTATATCTCCACCAAAATGTGCTTTTATATTTGAATATGATATATATAATCCTAGTCCTGTTCCATTTTTACCTTTAGTTGTAACCATCTCATTAAATAATTTATCTTGTACTTCTCTTGGTATTCCCCCAGCATAATCTCTTACTGAAAAAATCACATTATTTTTTTCTTTAGTAATTTCAAGTTCAATATTTTTATCTCTTTCTCCATTATAAGCTTGGATTGAATTTGAAATCATATTATTTATTACTTGTACAAGATTATTTACATCTCCTGACAAGACTAAATTTTCATCTGTTTTCATTAAAACATTAAGATATAAATATGCATTTTTTAATTCATGTTTCATTAATATATTAACTCTTTTTACTAATTCTCCAATTGTAAATGACATTTCTTCTTGATTTGATAATGCTACAGCTTGTCCTTTTACTGTTGTAATAATGTCTGACATGTATTCTATGTGTGTTTTTATTTTTGGTATCCAACTTTGCATATCTCTTGCTATTTCATGATGGTCTTGTGAATTTACTAATGGGTCATCTATTGATGCATCATATTCTTTTATTAAGTCTTCTAGCCCTTCTACTGCCCCAGATATAGACATAATTGGTGTTTTTAAGTTATGTGCAATTCCTCCTATTAATTGTCCTAAAGAAGCTAATCTTTCTCTTTCCATTAGTATGTCTTGATTGTTTTTTATTGTTTCCATATCTTCTTTGTGTTGTGTTATGTCTTTTAATAGTAGTAATGTTCCTAATGATGATTTGTCAACATTAATTTCTGTTACCTCGATTAAAAAATATTTATTAATTTTTTCAAATTTTTGCTCATAGGATATTGTATCATTTGAATGTTTCGTTTTTTCTAATGTATTTTTTAGTTTTAATATATTAGCTTTATATTTTTTATTTTCTTCTAAAAATTCAAATATATTTTTACTTCTTATACTTTCTTCTTTTATTTTAAATGTATCTAAAAATGTTTTATTAAAATCTGTAACTACATTATTTTCATCTAGCACAATATAACTATCTGATATTCTATCTACTATTGTTCTTAATGCAATTGGTGTAATATTTAAAAAATTAAATCTCATTATCGCAAATGTATAAAACATTACAGCTATTGAAAAACTTATTGGTGTTAAACAAACATTCATTTTAAATATCTTAAGTGTTCCCATAATATTTATTATTATTGGAAACATTGTTCCTATTATTATTAATAATGTTTGTTTTGAAAATACACCTGAATTCTTTAGTGAAACATTTAACATTATTGCTATGCTTACTATTAATAATCCATATGTGTATATTGTATGTATATAAAAATAATTTCCAAAAACCATTTCATTTAAATTTGAAGAATACACTTTATAAAATAAACTATGATATTTATTTGTATATAATACTAATAACGAAAGTATTGGTATTATAAATAACAAAAGATATCTTTTCTTAACTTTTATTTTTGTTTTTTTAAAAATTATTGCCGTAAAAAATAATGCGACTGGTAACATACATGTGCCTATGTATATAAAATTTTCAAAATACAATGGATTTATATTCCAAAAAGTACTGCATACCAGTTGTGATATGACTCCTACGCAAATAATAAGAACACATAATAACACAGAGGAAAAAGCCTTATGCAATTGCTTTAAAGGCTTTTTTCTCATAATATTACACATCAATAATGTTGTGGAAAATGCTGATATTAATAATAATATAAATTCTACATTTATTAGTTGCATCTTTTTACTCCTTTAATAATTTATAAATTTTATTTTCTTGAAGTAGTCCATATATTTTAATATGTACTCTTTGTCAATCTTTTTCCAAGAAAATCCTATTTTTTCTAAATATCTTTCTGTAAATTCAGAATCTATTCTTACATTAGAAGTATATACTAATTTTTTATTTGAGTCAATATCATTTATAATACCAGATAATATTTCTTTTCTATCATTATCTTCTAGAATTTCTGTTATTGTTTCTGACATCATTTTATCACTTACACCTTGTATTTTTATACCTAATTCATTTAAAGTAGATATTAATAATTTAATTTCTAATAAATTTGAATTATACAAGTGGAACACATTGCATTTACTATTATGTTCTAATATTTTTATTACCGCTTCTGCACATAAGTCTACTGGTCCAAGTTCTATTGCATGTTGTAGTAAATATTCTGGGAATGCTCCTATTTCTATAAATGATTTTAACCTTTTGGCAAAAGCATTTTCTTCAACATTTTGTTGAAAAACTCCATCCGAAAATCGGTTTGTGATATTTCCCATCCTTAATATTTGTGCATCTAACCCTTCTGCAATTGCATTCAGAACTATAATTTCTGCTTTATATTTTGTAGTCGTATAAATTCCAGAAATATTTTGATTTATATATAAAGTATTTTCTTTGAATATTTTTTTATTTTTTATATTTTCTTTTGTTTCTTCTATATTTTCTTCTTTTTCGCCATTACCTGATACACTAATTGTAGATATATGTATTAATCTTTTACTTTCTCTTTTACAATAGTTTACAATATTTTGTGTTCCTGTTACATTTATTTCATTAAATAATTTTGGCGTTCCAAAATGTTTAACGATTGCACCTGCATTTACAACTGTTGTTATTGCATTTTTTAGTAATTCATTATCTTCTCTTGAAAGTCCAAGATTTCTTTTGACTATATCCCCTTCAATTACTTTTATTCTATTCTGGTATTTTTCAAAATAATCATTACCGAAATAAAATGCTATCTTTTGTTGTAATCTTACTATAGGGTCTTTATTGTCTTTTCTTCTTACTAGGCAATAGATTTTGCCCTTCTCTTTTTGTAAAAATTCATTTAATATATGTACTCCTAAATATCCTGTACCTCCTATTAATAAAATGTTCTTTACTTGATATTTTTTTATTGTTTTTAGATTTTCTATTTGATTTGCTTCTAACATTTTATTAATTTTCGAATAGTCATATTCTGATATATTTTCTCCTACTTGAGTCATTTTCTTTCCTGCTAATTCTTTTATTGTTGGATATTTAAATATATCTGCATATTCAAAATCAAAGCCATATTTTAATGCTTCTATTTGCATTTTTATAGCAGATATTGAATCTCCACCTATATCAAAGAAATTATCTTCTAATGATATATTTTTTATATGTAATATATTTTTCCAAATTTGTAATAGTTTTAGTTCAGTTTTGTCAAATTTATTTGGGTCACTTTCTTTAAATTTTTCTTCATTTACATTTGGTAACGGTAATGCTTTTCTATCTATTTTTCTGTTTATTGTATATGGCATTTTTTCTAAATGTACAATGTAGCTTGGTACCATATATTGTGGCAAGTATTTTCTTAAATAGCTTTTTACTTCTGCTTCTTCAACTTTTGCTTGTTCTTCTGTAACATAATATCCACATAAACTTTCTTTATCTTCTACATTGACTTTATTTACTACTGCTGCTGATATACCCGGATATTGCTCCATTTTACTTTCTATTTCTCCTAGTTCAATTCTTAATCCTCTAAGCTTTATTTGATGGTCTATTCTACCTAAGCATTGAACTTTTCCTTCAAATGTCCATCTTCCTATATCTCCAGATTTATACATTTTACCTTTTCCAAATTTGTTTGGTAAGAATTTTTCACTTGTTAGTTCTGGTTTTCCTAGATATCCTTTTCCTACTTGAACTCCAGATATATATATTTCTCCAACAACACCTATTGGGACTCGGTTTAGATTTTTATCTAATATATGAATTTGTGTATTCATTATAGGTGGACCTGTTGTGATTTCTGTTTCACCATTTAAATTTTGTACATTTGACAATACTGTTATTTCACTTGGTCCATATATATTGAATACTGTTATATCATTTGCAAGTGCTTTTAAATCCTTTACAAATTTTTCTGGTAATGGTTCTCCTCCAAAAACCATATTTTTTACTAAACCTAATGATGTTTCTTTTTCTCTATTATCATATATGATTTTCATTAAACTTGGTGTTACTGTCATTACATCTGTGTTATATTTTTTCATTAATTTTTCTAGTAGTTTTGGATTTCTATGTTCTGCATTATTTGCCATAACTATTCTTTGTCCATGTGTTAATGATACTATTATTTCATAAACAAATATATCAAATGGTGTTGATGTTACTGATAACAATGTATGTATTTTACCATCATGTAAGTAGTCTAATGCTTTTGTCATTGCTTTTGCCATATTTGTTAACCCCACTTGTTCTAGCATTACACCTTTTGGAACACCTGTTGAACCAGATGTATATATTATATATGATAAATCATCCATTTTTATATCTACTTGTGGCTTTTCAAAATTTGAGTCATATATTGGATTATTTTCTAAATCTATTTCTATACAATTTGGGATTTCTCTTACCAATTCTTTTAATTCTCTTTGTACTAGTACATACTGTGTTTTACTATTTTCTATATAATATTTCGTTCTATCAATTGGATATGTAGGATCTATATTTAAAAATGCTCCTCCTGCTTTCAATATAGCATACATTGCAACAATTGTCTCTATTGACCTATTTGTCATTATACATACTATATCATTATTTTTTATTCCTTTTTTTATTAAATAGTTTGCTAAGCTATTTGCTTTTTTATCTAATTCTCCATATGTTATTGATTTATCTTCACATATAACTGCTATATTATCCGGATTTTTGATTACCTGTTGTTCTATTAAAAATGCTGTTGTATCATTATTTATTTCTCCTTCTGTATTATTAAACCTATCTAATATTTTACTTTCATTTTCAGTAATCATATCTACGTCATTAATTTTAATATTAATGTTATTCATTATTTGTTCTAAAATGTACATATAATGTTCAAATATACTTTTTATTGTTATCTCTTTAAATAAATCTGTATTATATTCAATATTAATTGAATGTGTTTTAGGCTTTATTTCTAATGATAAATTGAATTTTGCTATATTATTATTTATTTCTATTATTTGTACTTCTTTTTCATGTAATTTTATAATATTTTCTTCTTTATTTTGATATGTAAACATTATATCAAATAATGGATTTCTTGAGTTATCGCCTGTAACTCCGAGTTTTTTTACTAAACTATCAAAAGGATATGGCTGATTAGATAAGTCATCTAACACTTGTTCTTTTATTTCATTTAAAAATTCTTGGAATGTTGCCTCTGATTTTATTTTTCCTTTTACAACAATATTATTTACAAACATTCCTATCATTCTTTTCGTTTCATTTATATTTCTATTTGCAAATGGACTTCCTAAGACAATTTCTTCTTGTCCAGTATATTTATATAATAATACGAAAAATGCAGATATAAATAATATATATGGTGATACTCCTTTTTTCTTAGCATATCTTTCTATTTTTTTAAATTTATGTTCATCTACTACATTTATTACTTTGTTTCCATTATAATTTCTATTTGCTGATATTTTATAATCATATGGTAAATTTAATTGTGAAAATTCACAATCTTTAAATTTATTTACCCAATATTGTTCATATTTTTTTACATTTTCACTTTCATTAAATTTGTTTTCCCATACTGCATAATCTTTATATTGTATTGGGATTCTTTTTAAATTTTCTCCATTATATAATCTATTAAATTCTATTATTAAATTATTTAATCCAGTTCCATCCATTACTATATGATGTGTTTCTAGTAATAATAAAGTCTTTTTATTATCTAAATAATGTAGTTCTACTCTTAATAATGGAGCTTTTTCTAAGTTAAATGGCTTTGAAAATTCTTCCATTATCTTTTGTTGTTCTTTTTCAGTATTTTGATATGTTTGTATATTAAAATCTATATTTTCTTGTATTTTTTGCATTACATTATCATCTTTTATTACAAAAGATGTTCTAAGTATTTCATGTCTTTCTATTATCTTTTTAAATATATTATTAACTTTTTCTTTATTCAATATTTCATCAACAATTACAGCTCCAGGTAAATTGTAAACAATATTTTCGTCTCCTATCATTTTAGAATTATAATATATCCTTTTTTGTGCTGTTGATAATGGATATAATTCTTGTTTTGGAGCTTTTTCTATTTTTATTTTTGCACTAATTTTTGATTGATTATCTCTTATAAAATCTGATATATCTTTTATAGTATAATTTGATAATATGTCTTTTATATTAACTTGCACATTAAATTTAGATAATATCTTAGTTGATAATGTAATTGCAGTTAATGAATCTCCCCCTAAATCAAGTAAAGTATCTGATAAACTAATATTTTCTACATATAACATTTTTTTAATCATTTTGATTAATTCTTCATCTATTTGATTTCTTATTTTTATAATTTGTTTATCATTTTCTTGAATACTAGGTTCTGGTAATAGTTTTTTGTCTATTTTTCCATTTGGTGTATGTGGCATTTGATTTATTTTTATAAAATATTGTGGTATCATATATTGTGGTAATTTATTTTTTAATACAGTTTTTATTATTTCTTCTTCAACATGTCCTTTTTGTGTATAATATGCACATAAAGCATCTCTATCATTTATATGTTTTTTTATTACAACACAATCTGATATATTATATATTGATAACATCAACTTTTCGATTTCAGAAAGTTCTATTCTTAATCCATTTATCTTTACTTGATTATCAATTCTTCCATAACAAGTAATTTTTCCTTTTGAATCAAATGAACCTAAATCTCCTGACTTATACATTATAGAATTTTCTATAAATGGATTTTTTAAATATGATTTTTCTGTCTGTTCTTTTTTGTTCATGTATCCTTTTCCAACACCATCTCCAGCTATATATATTTCTCCAATTGTTCCTTGTGGTACTAATTTTTTATTTTTATTTAATATATATATTTGTGTATTTGCTATAGGATTACCTATTGTTACTTTTTCTAAATTTGTCACATCTGTTATTGTTGAAAATATTGTTGTTTCTGATGGTCCATATCCATTATATATTGTTACTCCTGGTATATCTTTTTTTAATCTATCTACTAGTGTTTTTGGTAATTGTTCTCCTGCAAGGATTACATATTTTAGACTAGATAAATCTTTTATATCTTCTATATTATCCAAATGAAATTTCATTACAGATGGTGTTGTTTGTATTATTTCTATACCATTTTCTTTTATTATTTTTTCTAGTTTTGAAGTTATTTTTTGTTCATTTTCATTTGTCATATATAATGTTAATCCTCTTGTTAAAGACATTAGTGTTTCAAATCCAAATATATCAAATGATAATGTTGTTATTGATATTATTTTATGTTTGTTTCCATCATTTAAATATTTGATTGTTGACTTCATGGCATTATAAAAATTACTTAAATTTTGTTGTTTCAACATTACACCTTTTGGTATTCCTGTTGAACCAGATGTATATATTAAATATGATAAATCTTCTGGTTTTGAAATATTTTCTATATTTTCCTTATTATAATCATATATTTCTTTATTTGATAAATCTATATTTATTGCTTTTTGTCCTTCTTTTATTCTTGATAGTTGCTTTTTTCCTACTAACACAATTTGTGCATGACTATCTTCTAACATATAATTAATTCTATCATCAGGATAATCTGGTGCAATTGGAATATAACTTCCTCCTGCCTTTAGCACTGCTATTATTGCTATTATTATTTCAAATGAACGCTCTTTCATAATTCCTACAATTGAATTATTTGTTATTCCTTCTTCTCTTAGTTTATGTGCTAAACTATTTGCTTTTTCGTTTAATTCTTTATATGTTAATTTTTTATTTTCAAATACCATTGCTACTTCTTCTGGAGTTTTTTCTACTTGTTCTTCAAAATATTTTATTATTGGCTTTGTTTTATCATATTCTAATTGTGTTTTGTTAAAATCTATTACTAATTTTTCTTTTTCTTCTGGTGTTACAATTTCTATATCTTTAATTTTAATATTTTCTTCAGAAATAACTTGTCTTATTACATGTTTTATTCTATCATGTAATTGTTCTATATCTTTTTCATCATAAATACTTGTTCTATAATCATATGCTATATTAAAATTATCTGTATCATTAAAATCATATATATGTATTTGCATATTATCAGGACAATATCCATTAAATGTCCATTCTGACCTATATTTTATATCTTCATCTTTTAATGTTGTATCAGTTATTTGATATGATAACAATATATTATACAAATTTGGGATATTTCTGTCTTTTTCTCTCAAATTTTCTAATAATGACTGATATGAATATTTTTGGTGTTTTAGCATATTTAATGAGTCTATTGCTATATTTTTTACAAATGTTTTGAAATCTTCTACTCCATTTAAATTAATTTTTAATGGTGCAGTATTAATAAACATTCCCATTGCACTTTTTTCTTTATAATTTGTTCTATTTAATATTGGTGTTCCTATTACAAATTCATCTAAATTCGAAATCTCAGAAATATATATACCAAAAGTTGCCATAAAGAAATTAAATAGTGATATACTATTTTCTTTACAGTATTTTTTTACTTTTTCTATTATATTTTTATCTATTGTAAATTGTTTTCTGTTTCCTTTTATGTTATTTTCTATTTCATTTTTGCTTCCTGGTATTACTGCTACTTCTGGAATTTTTTCAAATTTTTCTTCCCAGTATTTTTTGTCTTTTTGGAATTTTTCACTTTTGATATATTCTTTTTCTGAATTAATATGTTCTATATATGAATATTTAGCTTTTGTTTCTATTTCTTGATTATTTTTTAGATTTGAATATATTTGAATTATTTCTTTACACACAATGGCTAATGTCCACGCATCAGAAATTATATGGTGGATATTTGCTATAAATGCTCCTTCGCCATTGTCAAATTTAACGATATAAAATTGAGATAGTTCTGAACTTTCTATTTCTAAAGGTTTTTCTATTATTTTCTTTCTTACTTTTTCTAATTCTTGTAAATTTGCAACATTAATAATTTCTATCTTGAAATTATTTTTTTCAGATAGTTCTTGTTTTATTTCTCCTTCTACTATTTTAAAACACAATTTAAAAATGTCATATTTCTGACATACTATTTCAATAGCTTTTTTTAATTTTACAAAATCAACTTTTTCTTCAATTATCGCTGTTCCACATATTGTGTTTACACTTGTTCCTTGATAATATTTCTCAGTAAGCCAAATGCTTTTTTGAGCTTGAGTTAATTCTTCTAACATCCTTCTCTCCTTCTAATTCAATATTCTATTTACAAGTATATCATTTTTTTACATATTTTGCAATTTTTTTTGAAAATTATGATTATTTTTTATGTTTTTATCACATACTTAAACAAATTATTTTAATTGGAGTTGAGTATATGTATAAAAAAAGTCATAAAATTAGAAATTTTATTTTTAGCATTGTTGCTGTGATTTTATTATCAGTAATAGGATATTTTTTATATGATACATATATTAATATTGCTATTACACCTGAATATGAAATTAAACGTACTGGTTCCACAATTAATTCAGAAACTGTGGAAAATGCTATCCAAAACAGTAATTCTGTCGCAGATATGTTAGAAAAAGTTTCACAAAGTGTTGTTGGTATTTCTAAAATCAAATCTCGCTCAAATTCTATATTTTCTAATAATTCTATTAGTGAACTTGGTCTTGGAACAGGAATTATTGTTTCTAGTAATGGTTATATTTTAAGTAATTGCCATGTTACTGGCGAAGAACTTAGTACTTGTTATATTACTTTAGAAAATGGTTATACATATGATGGTTCAGTTGTTTGGTGTGATGTTGATTTAGATTTGTCTATTACAAAAATTAATGCCACTAATTTACCTTACGCTACTATTGGTGATTCTTCTTTAGCAAAATCTGGTGAAACTGTTTATGCTATTGGAAATCCAATTGGCTATGAATTTAGACGTACTATTACTTCTGGTATTATTAGTGCAACTAATAGAACTATAAAAATTGAAGAAGATAATAATGTTTCTTATATGACTGATTTAATTCAAACAGATGCTTCTATTAATCCTGGTAATAGTGGTGGTCCTCTAATTTTACCTAATGGTGAAGTAATCGCCGTAAATACTGTTAAAATTACTTCTGCAGAAGGTATTGGTTTTGCTGTTCCTATTAATGTTGTTAAACCTGTTATAGAAAAATTTATCAATAATAATAAATTTGATGAACCTTTTCTTGGTATCTATGCTTATGATAAAGAAGTTATACCTTATATTGCCACTACTCCTAATTTCTCTTCTGGAATATATGTTGTTCATATTGATAGTAATAGTCCTGCTATTTCTAGTGGTATTCAAACAGGTGATATTATTACTTCTATTGATGGAAAAGTTATTAATAATATGATTGAACTTAAAGAATTTATTTATAGTAAATCCCCTGGTGATACTATTTCAATTAATATCAGCAGAGGATATGTTACTAGAACTTTTGATATTGTATTAACTAAAAAATAATTTTAAATTATTGTTCTTACCCTAAAGAAATATCTAATATCATCATTATAACAAATCCAATAGCTACTCCTATTGTTCCAATATTTGAGTGTTCTCCAGCATGTGCATCTGGTATTAATTCTTCTACTACTACATATATCATTGCACCTGCTGCAAATGATAATAGATATGGTAGAATTGGTAGTACTGCATTTGTTAAAAGTATTGTTATTAATGCTGCAACTGGCTCAACTATTCCTGATAATGTTCCATATAGAAATGCTTTTGTTTTTGATACCCCTTCACTTTTTAATGGCATTGAAATAATAGCTCCTTCTGGAAAATTTTGTATTGCTATTCCTAATGAAAGAGCAACTGCACCTGCTAAAGTTATTCCTGCATTTTGTGCTAAAACTCCTGCATATACTACTCCTATTGTCATTCCTTCTGGTATATTATGAAGTATTACTGCTAACAACATCATTGTAGTTTTCTTAAATTTAACTTTAATTCCTTCTGTTTTATTTCCCTCAATATGTAAATGTGGTATCAAATTATCCAATAATAATAGGAATAATATTCCAATTATAAATCCTATAGACGCTGGAATCCAGCCTATTTTTCCTTGTTCTTCTGTCATATCTATTGCTGGTATCAAAAGAGACCAAATAGATGCTGAAATCATAACTCCTGCCGCAAATCCTAAAAGTAATTTTTTTACTTTTATATTAATTTCTTTTTTCATAAAAAATACCATTGCGGCTCCTAGTGTAGTTCCTAAAAAAGGAATTAACAAACCTATTGCTGTATTCATACTCATCATCTCCAATGACATTATATTTATTTTAAAAGTAAAAGTCAATAAGTTTTTTGTTATGTTAATTAATGTTCCTCTTTCAATTACAATATTTGACATTTTCTTGTTTATGTGTTAGTATCTTCTTGTGCACAAAAGAAAAGAGGTGTTTGTATGGAAAAGATAGGTACTATTACTATATCTGTTTACAGAGATAAACAGAATAAAACCGATTTCCAAATGTTTACTGACAATGAAAGTATTTTACCAGTTTCTTATGTTTTAGAAGATACATTAAAAAAATACTAGACTAACTTTTGTTAGTCTTTTTTGTATGTCCTATGTACTACATATTATTGAACTTGCAATAGTAACTGTTGTCGCTATTGCCTTATTTGTGGCACTCGTTGTTACAGTAAGAAAATTAGACAACGAAAAAAACACATCTCTGCTTGACCGTTAGAGATGTATTCTTAATATATTCTTAACCAGACATGCCACATTTCTGTGGTATCTGTCTTCTATAATTATTAGAATAAATTATTTAGAAAATGTCAAATATTTTTCAAAATTTTTTAAGTCTAGTATGAAAGAAATGTGATAATGTCTTAAGTAAAGAAATGAGAAAATGCCCCAAAAAATGATTTAGTTTGTAAATAAAAAATAATAAATCTTTAACTTGCGATTGCAAGATAATTAAATTATGAAAATAATATACTATACAATCTTGAAATATTCAATATTTTAAGTAATTTATTTCAAAATCGTCATTCTTATCTAACAGGTTTATTTTTCATATGCTATTTATTCTATTTAACATTTTTTTATCTTCCTTTTCTAATTGTTTCAAACTCTTTTTAGGTGTAGGTAATTCTTCTGGCATAGTTCCACCATTTTTCGCAATTACTTCTCTTATATTCTTGCCTATATTATAATGAGTTTTATTAGCTTCTTTTTCAGTTTGTATATTATCTTTTTTTAATTTTTGCTCTGTTTGGGAAATTCTAAATAAATTTGCTATAAGTTCATCACTTCCCATGTTGTCTAAAATATCTTCTCTGTATCTTAAACCTTTTCTTTTTGCAATATCATCAGCACTTTCTCCATTATATAATCCTTTATATCCATAATTATGAAATTTATCAAAATTTTTAACTCCTGCTTTTTTAGCTGTTTGATTAAGAGAATAATTTCCTTTTCTTGTAAGATCTCTTTGATAAAATCTTTTTTCATCTTCTGTTAACGAACTATATTCTTTTTCGCTAATTTCTTGTTTTCTAGTTTGAACTGCAAAATATGTTTGTGCAAGTGCTATTACTTTTTTTCTACTGTCTCCATTTTGTGCTATTAAATAACAAGCATAACGTGTTAGTTTATAGTCTTTTATCACAACTTCCGCATTATTGGCACGTTTTGACAACTTGTCGACGTCGACAAAATGCTTAAACACACTCACATCAGTATTTTTGCATGCTTCTTTTGCTTTATTTATTACATTTTCAAATTTTCTCCATTCCTTATAATTTAAAACTTTTTGTAATTCTCTTGCATACCAATATTCAATTCCATCCTCATTAATATGTTTAATATCTTCAAAAGTTTGATTATTATAATTTTCACTTTTCTCTAATTTTATCATATATATCACTCCTCTATAATATTTTGCACTATATTGCAAAGTCAAATAAATCACAATGCAATTTTATCTTTAGTTATATTTTCTCTAATATATATACTGGAAATATATTTGAAAACAAATTTTGAATAAATTTTTTAATAAATATAATCTAATAATTTAAAAATAATGATAAAAATGTAATATGGTGTGCCCAGAGGGATTCGAACCCCCGGTCTCAAAGTTCGTAGCCTTGCATTCTATCCAGCTAAACTATGGGCACATATTACCTATTTATTATACTGTGAATTTTCAAATTTTTCAAGTAGTTTAGCGAAAAAAACAGGTTATTCTGAAAAATAACCTGTTTTATACTAATTCATTTCAACTTTTCCGATTATTTCGTTAATATCTTGAATATTATATTTTTTCATATAATCTTCAATTTGAGAAATTGTCTCAATGCTTGTTGTAGGTTTTATAAAATTACCTGCTCCAATAGAAACTGCTTTTGCACCTGCAAGCATAAATTCTATAGCATCTTCTCCATTAACAATTCCGCCCATTCCTATGATTGGAATATTAACAGCTTGTGCAACTTGATAAACCATACGAACTGCAACTGGTTTAATCGCTGGTCCTGAAAGTCCACCTGTATTATTTGCAAGTACAGGTTTTCTTTTATGAATATCAATTTTCATTCCAAGTAATGTATTAATTAAAGAAACTCCGTCTGCTCCTGCATCTTCAACTGCTTTTGCTATTTCTGCTATATTTGTTACATTTGGTGTTAATTTTACTATAAGTGGCTTATCTAATACTTTTCTAACTTGGCTTGTAACCTCTTTTACACCTTCATATGTATTTCCAAATGCCATGCAACCTGCTTTAACATTAGGACATGAAAGATTTAATTCAACGCCATCTATATCTAATGTATTTAATACTTTACATAGTTCTACATATTCATCTATACTGCTTCCACATGCATTAACAATAACTGCTGTATCAAATTTTCTTAAAAATGGAAGGTCATTTTGTGCAAAATATTCTACACCTGGATTTTGAAGTCCTATGCTATTTAGCATTCCACTTGCTGTTTCACATACTCTTGGTGGTTTATTTCCGCTTCTTGGTTTTAAAGAAGTACCTTTTGTTATTATTCCTCCTAATTTGCTTAAATCAAAGAAATCGCTAAATTCTCTACCATATCCAAACGTTCCTGAAGCAACTGTAACTGGATTTTTCATTTCAATTCCTGCAAAATTAATTTTTGTATTCATTTTTTATTACCTCCTATATTTCTACATCTTTTGCTTGAAATACTGGACCTGCTTTACATACATGCCAATATTCTGGATTTTCTTTTGAGCTTTTAGTTGTTTTTACTGCACATCCCAAACATACTCCTAATCCACAAGCCATCTTTTCTTCCAATGAAATTTGACAAGGTATATTATTTTCAATTGCATATTCTCTTACTGCTTTTAACATTGGTAATGGTCCACATGCAAATATACAATCTACTTTCTTTTCTTCAATATCTTTTTTCATAAAATCTATTGCAAATCCTTTTTCAGCATAACTTCCATCATCTGTTGTTATAACTAATTTGTCTGATACTCCTTTGAATTCCTCTTCTAATACCACTAAATCTTTATTTCTAAATCCTAAATATATATTTACATTTTTGTTTTCTTTTTTTGCATTTTTTGATAATTCATATAATGGAAATACTCCTATTCCTCCACCTATTACTGCAATATTTTGATAATTAGAAATTTTGAATGGTCCATATCCTAATGGTCCAACTATATCTATTTCTTCTCCTTCTCTTCTTTCTGATAATATTTTTGTTCCTTTACCTTTTACTTGAAATATAAATTCTAATATTCCTTCTTCTTTTTTCATATTATAAATGCTTATTGGTCTTCTTAAAAATGGTTCAATATCATTATTTACTCTTATTTCAATAAATTGTCCTGGTTTTGCAACACTTGTAATTTCATCTGCTTTTACACTATATTTGAATATATCTGGTTTTAATTGTTCTTTACTTATTAATTTTGCTTTTATATTAACTGGCATTTTATTATCCTCCTATTAATAATTTTTATTTATTAATTGCATTATTTAATTCGTCTCTCATTCTTATAGCTTCTGCTCTAGTTGCTTTTGCATAATCTTTTTCTTCAAACTTATTTTTCCACATTTCTGCTCTATATGCACACATTAGACTTCTTGAAGCATTTACTATTCCACCTAATCCGTTTTCATCAAATCCTAATGCGATGTCTTCTGCATTTCCACCTTGTGCTCCATAACCAGGAATTAAGAAATAAGTATGTGGTGCAATTCTTCTTATTTCTTGTAATTGTTGTGGATAAGTTGCTCCAACAACTGCTGATATACTACTATAATTGTACTCTCCTCTCAAATTTTCGCCCCAGTTTTCCACAAGTTTTGCAACTCTTGTGTAAACTTCTTCTCCATTTTCAAGTCTTTCGTCTTGTAATTCTCCTGATGATGGGTTTGATGTTTTTACTAAAACAAATAATCCTTTATTATATTTTTTACAATCTTCTACAAATGGTTTTACACAATCTGTTCCCATGTATGGATTTACTGTAACAAAATCTATGTCATATAAAGATTCTTCTTTTTCGCCTATTTTTGTTTTTCCTAAATACGCATTTGAATACCCTTGTGCTGTTGAACCTATATCTCCTCTTTTAATATCTGCTATTACTATCATCCCTTTTTGTTTTGCATATTTACATGTTTCTGCAAATGCTTCCATCCCTGGAATTCCATACATTTCATAAAACGCTATTTGTGGCTTTATTGCAGGTATTATGTCACATATTTCATCTATTATGTTTTTATTGTATTCTATTATTGCTTTTCCAACTCCTTCTAAATTTTGAGGATATTTATCTGTTACTATTTTTGGTAACATTTCATATCTTGGGTCTAATCCTATTACTGTTGGATTTTTAGTTTCTTTTATCTTTTCTATTAACATATCAATTGCATTTTTCATCTATCTTACTTCTCCTTTTTGATTATTAACTCTTTGTATTATATTTTTGTCTTGCTGTTGTTCCTTTTCATTAACATCTTCTCTATATCGTTCTTTCATTGTTGAAAAACGTTTTTGGTATACTTCTTCTGCTAGTCTAGTTAACTCTTCTTTTGTTTTATTGTTTTGTATTTTTATTATATGTTCATTATTTAATAAGTTTTTATAATTGCCCTTATAATGAGCAATATCACATGCAACAACTTCTTCTTTTGATAAATCATCTCTTTCTCTTATTGATTGTCTTCTATCAATAAATGGTCTTTCCATTAAAAATATTTCTGATAATTCTGGATAACATTTCTGATATTGTAAAAATATATCATCAATTATTATTATTCTATTTTTTTCATCTGATAATTCTTGAATTCTTTTTTCTAATGGTTTTTGGATGAGCTTTGCTCTAAATTTCATAAACATTCCAAATAATATTTTATTTGAATATAATATTGTTTTCAATCTTGAGTCAACCTTTGTCTTTTCTCCATGTTTATCTTGTTTCATTAGAGGTCTAAAATATTTTAATTTTATTTCTTTTAAAATGTCATCTATATGTACTACTGCTATTCCTGATTTTTGAGCAAGTATATCAGAAAAGGTAGTTTTCCCTGAACCTGCTTTACCTGTTATTCCTATTAATCTCATTTTTTCTCCTTTTCTGATATATCATTTTAATCTTGATATACTACTTTTCCACTTACCAATGTATATTTTACTTTCCCTTTTAGTTTTTTACCTATAAATGGACTATTCTTTGATTTTGATACTATCATTTCTTTTGTATACACATATTCTTCATTTGGGTCAAATATTGTAATATCTGCAATTTTACCAACTTCTATTGTTCCTCTATCTATTTTTATTAATTGAGCAGGGTTATATGAAGTTAATCTTACTAGGTCTAAATAAGTTATATCTCCTGTATCAACTAAATTCATTATTTCTGCTGGTAATGCTGTTTCAAATCCTATTATTCCATTTGGTGCTTTTGCAAGTTCTTGCATTTTTTCTTCTTCTGAATGTGGTGCATGGTCTGTGATTATACAATCTATTGTTCCTTCTTTTAATCCTTCTATTATTGCTAATCTGTCTTTTTCTTCTCTTAATGGAGGATTCATTTTTGCATTTGTACCTGATTTTTTTACTTCATCAACTGTAAATGTGAAATAATGTGGACATGTTTCACATGTTATTTTTACTCCTCTTTTTTTCGCATCTCTTACCATATTTTTTGTAGTTCTTGTACTTATATGACATATATGTGCTCTTACATTGTTTGTTTCTGATATTACTATTTCTCTTGCAGCCATTATTTCTTCAGCTTCAGGTAGTACTCCTTCTACTCCAAGTTCATCAGCAACTTTTCCTGCATTTATTGCTCCTTTTGCTACTGATTTTTCTTCACAATGTGATGCTACAAATGTTCCTAATTTATCTGCTTCAATAATTGCTTCTCTCATCATTTTGCTACTTACTACTGGCATTCCATCATCTGAAAATGCAATTGCTCCGGCTTTTTTTAGTTCTTCAAAATCTACTAATTCTTCTCCTCTTTCACCTTTGCTTACAGATGCATATGGCAATATATTACATAGATTCACTCTTTTACCTTCATCTATAATTTTTTGCAAAATAATAGCACTATCTGGGGTTGGTTTAGTATTTGGCATAGGGCAAATTGTTGTAAATCCTCCACAAACAGCACTTTTTGCACCTGTCTCGATTGTTTCTTTATATTCAAATCCAGGCTCTCTTAAATGACAATGAATATCAATCATTCCAGGTATAATATTTAAATTTGTACAGTCAATTATTTTGTCAGCTTCATCTTTTATGTCTTTTTCAATTTTTACGATTTTTTCGTCTTGAATTAATATATCGTATTTTTCAAATGTATTTGTTTTGTAATCAATTAATGTTCCATTTTTTAATAATGTTTTCATTTACATTCTCCTTTCCTTTTGCCCCATTTTATCATGTTTTCTACTTGTTTTCAATACTTTTCTTGACTTTTTAAAGTTTTGCATTTAAAATGATTATAGATTAATTTAAGGAGGAATTTAATATGTCTGATGTAATGTCATATTTATTTGAAACAAATGCAATTAGATTTTGCGAAGAAAACAAACCATTTTGGTATACTTCAGGAAAAATAGGTCCATATTTTATTAATACTCATTTTGTTTATGGAAGCGAAAAAGAGGCAACTGAATTATTGTCTTTTATTGATGATTGTTTATCTGATAAATTAACTTTACCAAAAAAAGTTTTCGATAAGACTTTAATTCAATACAATAATAATGAAATTTATAAAAATATAATTGATACTATGAAATCTTTTATCAATGAAAATATTAATGTTGATGAAATTGACTATGTTTCAGGTGGAGAAAGAAGAGATTGGTTTTTTTCTAATATAATTGCTCATCTTTTAGGAAAACCTCATATTACTATTTTCAAAGATTTATCTACAGTTGTTAGCGATAGTAATTTTGAAAATACAGAAATAATTACTTCATTAGCTGGTAAAAAAGTTCTACATGTTGCTGATTTAATTACTGTTGCATCAAGTTATATCCGTGCATGGATTCCTGCAATTAATGCTCTAGGTTCTAAAATTTGTTGGTCTTGCGTTGTTGTAGATAGGATGCAAGGAGGTAAAGATAAAATTGAAGCTGAAGGTGTAAAATCTTTCTCTTTAGTTCAAGTTGACACTGCTTTATTTAAAAAAGCTCTTAATCTAAAAATTATTAATAAATCTCAATTTGATATGTTAAAAGGTTTTTTTGAAAATCCTGATGAAACAATGAGACAATTTTTAATTGAACATCCTGAGTTTTTAGAAAATTCTTTAAATTCTGATGAAAAAACTAAGAAAAGAGCTCAACTTTTGATTGATGGAAATTTATACAATTTGAATTAAAAAATTAGAGCAGTCTAATCAACTGCTCTTTTATATAACTTTTTTCACCTTTTTTAATCTCAAAGAATTTAATATAACAGTTAAGCTACTAATAACCATTGCAAAACCTGCGAACATTGGATTTATTGAAATTCCCCAAGGTCTTAGGAGTCCCATTGAAACTGGTATCATCAAACTATTATAGAAAAATGCCCAAAATAAATTTTGTTTTATATTTCTAATTGTATGTTTACTAATATTAATTAAGTCTAATATTTTGCTTAAATCATTTTTCATTAAAATTACATCTGATGAATCCATTGCAATATCTGTTCCACTATTTACACTAACACCAATATCTGCATTTGCTAGTGCTGGGCTATCATTTATACCATCTCCACACATCATAACTTTTTTATTTTCTGATTTTAATTTTTTTATTATATCTGCTTTTTCTGATGGTACAACATTTGCAATTACATCTGCAATTCCAATTTTTTCTGCTATGATTTTAGCTGTTTCTTCATTATCTCCTGTTAAGATTATTGTTTGTATATTATTTTTATTTAATTTTTCAATTACTTGTTTTGCATTTTCTCTTACAATATCATTTACTCCAATTATTGCAATTACTTCTTTATTTTGCACAACATATATAATACTATTTCCTTCTTTACTCAAAAGTTTTTCATCTTCTTGATATTTATTTTCAATATTAAAATATGTTAAAATTTTTGCATTTCCTAAAATTATTTCTTTATCTGCAACAAATCCTTTTATCCCATAACCACTTATATTTTCAAATTCTTTTACTTCTAGATTTGATATTTTATTTTCTTTAAGGTATTGTTCAAATGCCTTTGCAATTGGATGTGTTGATTTTGCTTCTAAACTTCCCACATATTGCATTAATTCTTTTTCTTCTATATTGCTATAATTTATTATTTTAGCAATTTTTAAAGTTCCATATGTTAATGTTCCTGTTTTATCAAATACAATTGTATTTATTTTTTCAGCATTTTCTAAGATTTCACTCTTTTTTACAAGTATTCCTTCATTTGCACAAGTTCCTTCACTTACTACTATTGCAAGTGGCGTCGCTAATCCTAATGCACAAGGACATGCTACTACTAAAATTGTTACAAATGAACTTATTGCTTCATTAAATGGAAATCCAAGTACTAAATAACCTATAAATGTTAATACTGCTATGATTATTACTGCAGGCACAAAATATCCACTTACTTTATCTGCTATTTTAGCTATTGGTGCTTTTGTGTTAGTTGCTTCTACTACTAATCTTACTATTTGAGAAATAGTTGAATCTCTTCCGATTTTTTCTGCTTTATATTCAAGATATCCATCATAATTTATACTTCCTGCAATTACCTTGTTTCCTATTGTTTTGCTTGAAGGTTTACTTTCTCCTGTTATAAATGATTCATCTAAATGTGCTTTTCCGTTTACAATTTCACCATCTACTGAAATTCTATCTCCTGCATGGCTTACAACTATATCTCCTTTTTTTATTTCATCTATTGTTACTTCTTTTTCTTTTCCATCTACTTTTACTATAGCTTTATTTGGCGTAATTTGTACTAATTTTTGTATTGCTTCTTTTGTTTTATCTTTACTTATTCCATCTAAATATCTTCCTAATTTTATAAAAAATATTACTATCGCTGCTGATTCAAAATATAAATATTCTACATATTCATGTTTTCCTTGGAATATCATTACCATGCTGTATAAACTATATGCCATACTGCTTATTACACCTATTGATACTAATGTATCCATATTTGGTGTTTTATGAATTAAGTTTTTATATCCATTTTTTAATATATCAAATCCATAATATATAAAGCCTAGTGTTAATATTAATAACACTATTGTATAATTTATAGGACTTTTATGCATATTTAAAAAATCAAATATTGGCATTCCAACCATATGCCCCATTGAAATATATAACAATATTACTGCTAATACTCCAAAAATTATGAATTTTGTTTTTTCTCCTTTATTTTTATCTTCTTCTGTTTTATTATCATATAATCCTAGACTTTTAAACCCTGCTTTTTTTACAAATGTTTCTAACTGTTCTAAATTTAATTTCTTTTCATCATATTCTATTAATGCATTTGACATTACTAGATTTACACTTGCATTTTGTATTCCTTCTTGTTTATTTAAATATTTTTCTAAACCATTTGAACATGCACTACATGTCATTCCATCTATTTTTAAAATTACTTTTTTCATATTTTTATTCCTTTACTTCAAAACCAATGTCTTCAATTGCCTCTTTTACTTCTTTTATATCTGCTGTTCCTTTTACTTCCACTATTCCTTTTTCATGGTCTGCTTTTACACTTTCTACTCCTTTTATTTCACTTACAGCATTTTGTATTCTGTTTTCACATCCTGTACACATCATTCCTTCTACTTTTATTATTGTTTCTTCCATAATTTTTCCACCTTTCTATTTATTAAATTTTTTTACTCTTAA
Organism: uncultured Clostridia bacterium; assembly: GCA_944388705.1. Classification (GTDB taxonomy): domain Bacteria; phylum Bacillota; class Clostridia; order TANB77; family CAG-508; genus CAG-269. Next base: position 49,413 of record CALXJU010000001.1, on the reverse strand, counting down.
TACTCTTAATGAATTTATTATTGCAATAACTGAAACTCCAACATCTGCAAATACCGCTTCCCACATTGTTGAAAGTCCAAATGCACTTAAAATTAGAACTGCTACTTTTACTGCAATTGCAAAAATTATATTTTCTTTAACAATTCTCATTGTTTTTTTAGAAATTTTAATTGCATTTATTAATTTAGATGGTTCATCAGTCATAATAACAATATCAGCTGCTTCAATTGCACTATCTGAGCCAAGTCCTCCCATTGCTATTCCAATGTCACTAAGTGCTAAAACAGGTGCATCATTAATTCCATCTCCTACAAAAGCAAGTTTTCCTTTTTCACTTTTTTGTTTGATTAATTCTTCAACTTTTTCTACTTTGCCATCTGGTAATAATTCTGTATAAACTTCATCTATATTTAATTTTTTAGCAACTTTTTCTCCTACTTCTTTTTTATCTCCTGTAAGCATAACTGTTTTTTTGATATGATTTTGTTTTAAAGTTTTTATTGTTTTTTGAGCATCTTCTTTTACTTTATCTGCAATTACTATATATCCTGCAAATTTATTATTTATAGCTACATATAATATTGTTCCAATTTCATTACATTTTTTATATTGTATATTTTTTTCATCCATTAATTTATTATTACCAATTATTATATCATTATTTTCAACTTTTGCAATAATTCCTTTTCCTGAAATTTCTTCTGTTTTTGAAATTATATTTTTATCTATTTCTTTTCCATAAGCCTTTTTTATTGATTGTGATATTGGATGATTTGAATAGTTTTCAGCATGTGTTACAAGTCTTAACATCTCTTCTTTAGAAATTTCTTCTGTCTCTATTTTTTGTACTTCAAATATTCCTTGCGTTAATGTTCCTGTTTTGTCAAACACAACTATCTCAGTTTGTGATAATGCTTCTAAATAGTTACTTCCTTTTACTAGAATTCCCATTTTAGAAGCTCCACCAATTCCTCCAAAAAATCCTAGAGGGATTGATATTACTAATGCACATGGACATGATACTACTAAAAATGTTAGTGCTCTATATAGCCATTCTGTAAATGTTGCATTATGAAATATAAATGGTGGTACTATTGCTAATATTACTGCAATTATTACTACAGCTGGTGTATAATATCTTGCAAATTTTGTTATAAAGTTTTCTGATTTAGATTTTTTGCTACTTGCATTTTCTACTAAGTCTAATATTTTACTTACAGTAGATTCCCCAAACTCTTTTGTTACTTTTATTTCTAATAAACCATTTTGATTTATACAACCACTTAATACTTCATCTCCTATTTTTGCTTTTCTTGGTACTGATTCTCCTGTTAGCGCTGATGTATCTATTAAAGATTCTCCATCTACTACTTTTCCATCTAGTGGTATTTTTTCTCCTGGTTTTACTACTATTGTTTCTCCTATTTCAACTTCTTCTGGATTTACTTTTGATATTTCATTTTCTCTTTTTACATTTGCATAATCTGGTCTTATATCCATCAAACTTGCAATTGATTTTCTTGATTTATCTACTGCATAACTTTGGAATAATTCCCCTATTTGATAAAATAGCATTACTGCTACTGCTTCTGGAAATTCTCCTATTGCAAAAGCACCTATTGTTGCTATTGACATTAAAAAGTTTTCATCAAAAACTTCTCCTTTGAATATATTTTCTATTGCTTCTTTTAATACTTCTATTCCAACAATTAAATAACTTATTATAAATATTCCTTTATTGAGCCATTCGTTTGGAAATTTTATTATAATTGCTATTAAAAATAAAATTAAAGCTATTATTATTTTTGTCGCTCTTTTTTTCATATGCTACCTCCTAATTTTTTATGTTCAATATGCTCTATTCCTAATTCAAATAATCCTTTTACATGGTCATCTTCTAACATATAATAAACTTCTTTACCTTGTTTTCTACATTTTACTATTCCTGACCTTCTTAATGTTCCTAATTGATGTGATATTGATGATTTACTCATTCCCAATACATTTGCTATATCACATACACACATTTCATTTTGGTCAAGTGCAAATAGTATTTTTGCTCTTGTAGTGTCTCCTAATATTTTAAAAAATTCTGCTAATTTATTAAATAAGTCGTCATCGGCCATTTTACTTAATGTGTCTTTTACTACTTCCTCATGTATGATATTACAATCACATATAAATTCATTTCTTGACATCATTTTACCTCCATTTCTTGTATCATATGCATATATAATTGAATTGTCACTCAACTGTTATTTACATTATAGTTGAATATATATTCAATTGTCAATAGTTTTTTTAAATTTTTATTATTTTTTTATGTACTAAAAATGCCACCTTTCGGTGACATTAAGTTCAGCTTTTTTAATTTATTATTTCATAAAGTTAATATCGATGTTTTCTAAAACTGAATTACCAGAGTTATTAATCTCAATTTTATTCCATTGTTCCTGTGTTCCTGTATAATTTATTGTTGTTAAACTATCGCAATAATAAAACGCATACTCTTCTATTTTTACAACACTTTCAGGTATTGTTATTGTTTTGAGATTTGTACAATCTCGAAATGCACTATCTCCTATAGATACTACTTTGTTTGGTATTATAATATTTTTTAAACTAGAACACATAAAAAACGCATCTTCTCCTATACTTGTTACATTCTCAGGAATTTCTATTTCTTGTATATTTGAGCAATACTTAAACATATAATTAGGTATTTCTGTTATATTTTCTGGTAATATTACCTTTTTTAATTTTGAATTTGTCTTCCCTCCAAAAGAATTTGGTGTCGAATAAATTTTTTCTACTGTATTCGGATATATTATTGTTTCAACATGAGGCATACTCATATAGTCTCCTCTTTTATCTGAAGAATATACTGTTAAATCAACTTCTGCTATAGTGTACTCTTCTCCTTCTATACCTCCTTGTACAAATTTTCCATCTACTTTATATGGTATAACTAATGTATCTGATATCTTTTGCCCTTCATATATTATTTCATAATTAGTATCTGGTAAATCTGCACTTCCTGTATCTGGATTATAGCCATCTTCATTACAATATTTAGCTTTTATTCCTGTTATTTTTACTGTTTTTTCAGGCAACATTATATCTCCAATTTTTGCTGTTCTTCCATCATTAATTATTTCATAATTGAATAAATCTTCTGGTGCTATCTCATCTTCTGATACTGATTCACTATATATCCCATCGTCACTATTACTTCCATCCGCTATTTCTATATTACCATCTTTATCTACATAATAGCTTCTTTGTGATTCTGTATATGTTACTTTAAATTTTTCTCCTACTACCTCTAATTCATATTTTCCATTTCCTATATTCTTGTTTAATTGATTTCTAAGATTTTCTTCTGTTACATTTCCATATCTGTCCATTCCTGCAGCTTGTACAGCTGATATTTCAACTGTCTCTTTTTCTTCTGCTATTTCTGTTTCTTCCTTTGCTTGTTTTGATTGATTTATTATTCCATTTTTTCCCGTTAATGCTCCTATACTTATACTCGCCAATATTATCAACACTATTATTGTTACTACTAATGCTATTAATGTTATTCCTTTATTATTATTTTTCATCATTTTCCTCCTTTGTTTTTAATTAATTTTATTATATATTTTTATATAGTATTTGTAAATACTATATATCATTAATTAATATGATTAATGATATTTATAGACAAATTTATATCAATAAAATCTAATAAAATCAAGAGATTTATAAAAAATATTTAATTTAATAAAAATAAGATTAAAATTTAAAAATTTTGTTAACACTTAGTTTATGAAGATTTTGACATCTTTAATCATATTAATTAATGATGTAATTTTTATTGTATAAAAAAGTATAGATTAATATTTAATCTATACCATTTATTGAATTTTCCTTCTTTGCATATTATATGAAACCATTGCAACAATATTGTTTGGTACTATTTTACATGCAAATTTAGCAAGTTTTATTTTCCAACTAGGGACAATATAAAATTTTCCTTTCAAAAATTTTTCAATCGCATATTTTGCAACATACTCACTACTTAATCCTTTTAAAGCAAATTGAACATCTGCAACTTTATTAAAGTTGGTATCAACAGGACCAGGACATAATATACTAATTTGAACTTTTGATTTATCTCTTCTTAATTCTTCCCTTAATGATTCAGATAATCTAACAACATATGCTTTTGTCGAATAATATGTTGCCATTAGTGGCCCTGGCATAAATCCTGCAATTGAAGCAACATTTAATATCTTTCCACAATTTTTTTGTTTCATATCTTTTAAATATAATTTTGTTAAAATATGATAAGCAATTATATTTGTTTCTATCATTTTTATTTCTTTTTCAAGCTTTGTTTTTGTAAAATCTCCACAATCTCCAAACCCAGCATTATTTACAAGTATATCTATGTTTTTAAATTGTTTATGTAATTGTTCGCAATTTTCAGGTCTAGAAACATCCATACTGACTATTTCTACATTTGTTTTTATTTCACTTTTTACTTGTTCTAATTTTTCTAAATCTCTAGCAACTAATATTAAATCATAACCTTTTTTACTTAGTTCTTTTGCTATGTCTCTTCCTATTCCAGAAGATGCACCTGTAATTAATGCTTTCATATAAATTTCCTTTCTATATTTGTTTAAAATCCTGTTTTAAATGTATCTACTAATGCTTTTATAATTATATTATTTTCATATAAATCGGCAAGAAATCTTTTTACAGGTGGAATTTGTGCTATTATTACTAAAGTTAAAATCAAACCTGTTATTATTCCTGCTAATTTTATATAATCTTTTATGGTATATTTTCGCTTAAATCTATATCCTCTATTTCTCATATCTTGCACATATGCATCTTGATATGCTTGATTTCTTGCTTTATTAACGGCTTCATTTACCACTCTATTTATTTGTTCATCATATTGTTTTTGTGCTGATTGAAAATTCATGTTATTCACATATTGATTTTGAGTACTGTTTTGTAATCTTTGTATTTCCTGTCTAAGTATCATATTCTCTTGTACAATGTTTTGATATTCTTCTATTGAAACTGTAAAGTTTTTTAATTGTTCATCATATGTAGCCTTTTGTGTACCATCTGATAAAACAGAATATGCTTCATTTATTATTTTCATTTTTTCTTCATATTCTTTTTTTAGCATACCATTTTGCAAGTCTGGATGATATCTTTTAGCAAGTGTTTTGTATGCTTTTTCAATTATTTCATCTGATGCATTTTTATCTACTTCTAGTATTTCATAATAATTTTTTTCCATTGTTTACTCCTTTTTAGGCATTATATCATTGTTTTATAAATCTGTCTCTATAATTTCACAATTTTCCATAGAAATACTACTTAAATTATTATCTTTTGGCATTCCATATAAATATGCTTTTAAGACTTTTGCAACACCACCATGTGCAACTACTAATACTGCTTTATCAGCATATTTTTCTTTTATTTCATTTATAAAATCTAAAATTCTTTTTTCAAATTGATGTAAATTTTCTCCACCTTTAATATCTACATTTTGATTATAATCCCATATTTCTTTTTCTCTTTCAGGTGTTACTTGATGCCCCTCTAATTCTCCTAATTTTCTTTCTCTAATTCTTTCATCAGTTACTATTTTTACATTTCTTCCTTCATTTATAATTTCAGCTGTTTTTATTGCTCTATTCATTGGAGAAGATATTAGTATATCATATTCTTTATCTTTTAATAATTCTTGTGCTTCTTTTGCTTGTTTTATTCCTGTTTCATTTAAATCTTTTTCTGAAGCTCCTCCTTGCATTTTTCTAGCCACATTCCAATCAGTTTGTCCATGTCTCACATAATATAATCTCATAATTAACCTCCTTATATTATTATCTTAATTGGTTAAAAAATTTATACATTATATTTCTTTTTTTCAATTATATTTCCTTCAACATCTTTTAGTGTTATTTTGTTTTCTTCAAATATCATGTAACTGTGCTCAGTATTGTTTTTTGGTAATGATATTGATCCTGGATTTGCAAATATTATTCCATTTTCTTCTTTTATAAAACCTGTATGGAAATGTCCATAAAACATTATTTCTATTTTTTTATTTGGTATATTGTCGATATTATAAACATGTCCATGTGATATAAATACATGTTTTCCATTCATTTCTGTTTCTATATATGATTGTAATTTGAAATCTGATATCATTTCATCTACTTCTGCATCACAGTTTCCTCTTACTGCTATAATCTTGTCCTTAAGGTCATTTAAAATTCCTGCTACTTGCATTGGATTATATTCATTTGTAAGCTCATTTCTTGGTCCATGATAATATAAGTCTCCTAATAATATTATCTGTTCTGGTTTTTCTCTTTCATCTATTTCTTCTATTTTTTTTGCATAATAACTTGAACCATGTATGTCTGATATTATTAATATTTTCATAGTTAATCTCCTTATAATAATTTTTTCCATTCTTCTTCTTTAAATCCATTTGTTATTCCTTTAGTTGTTATTAATATTGGTCTTTTAATTAACATGCCATCACTTGCTAGTAATTGTATTTTTTCCTCGTCATTCATATTTGGTAATTTTTCTTTTAAATTTAATTCTTTATATTTTAATCCGCTTGTATTAAACCATTTTTTTATTTCTTTTCCACTCTTTTTTATCCATTTTGTTAGTTCTTCTACAGTTGGTGTTTCTTCTACTATATTTCGTTCCTTGAATTCTACTTTATTTTCTTTTAGCCATTTTTTTGCATTCTTACATGTTGAACATTTTGAGTATTCTATAAATATATTTTCCATATCTTTTCCTCCTATCATACTTATATCATAATTTATATATTTTCTCAATATTATTATCTATATGTTTTTACTTTATATTCTTCTTTTCCATCAAATTTTATCTTTAAGATTTTTGTATAATTGTCTTTACTTGGTTTTCCTATTTCTTCTATCTCTAAACTTGCTTTATATTTTCTTAATGTATCAAATGTGTTCATAAAGCCTATTCCTGTGCCACCTTCTTCTGCATGGGTAGTACTTGGTTTCTTTCCTAAATTTTCTAATGTTTCTTTTTCGAATTCTATACCTGAATCATATATGTATAATCCATAGTTGCCCATAATCTTACCTATTTGTATTAATATACTTCTATTTATGTTTTGCGAATGATTTATAGCAATTATTGCATTTTTTACATGGTCTGCTATCAATATTTGTAATTCCTCTTTTGGAATTACATTATTTATCATTTTATATATGTTTCCTCTTATTTGTACATTGAATTCTATTTTATTTTTTATACATTCTGATTGCATATATTTTAATATATCGTCTATTTCTGGTATTTCTGTTTTATATAGCTCTATTCCATTTACTTCGGTATATAATTCCTTTGAGATTTTCTGTACAGTATCTTTTATATTATTTTCTTCTGCTACAGTTATTTCTTTTCCCGCTTCGAATTTATTCGATAATTCTTCTATTTTGTGTTCTAATATTCTTTGTTTGTGTGCTAATGTATGACTTGTTTTACTAAATTCTAGATTTTCTTTTTCTAATTCTTCTACTTCTTTTTTCTTTGTTTCTAATTCTCTTTTTGTTTCTTCTAATTCTTGTATTAATAATTTCTGTTTATAATATAGTTGCAGTGATTTTTTTATTGTTATGAACATTATTATAGCAACAATCACAAAATTAAAATCCAAATTTTGTACAGATAATAATAGTTCCAGATTTGAAAAAATTATTATGGAATATAATATAATTACACAAATATTAAGTATTAATATTCCAAAATATTCATCCTTAGATGTTTTTTGCAAAAAGAGAATACCATATTTAAATTTTTTTATTTTAAAAAGAATGAACAATGATGATATATGTACTATCTCCATCAAAATTAAGTTTACCAAATCATTTTTTATTTGTAATAATAAATTAATTATAAATATAATAAATATTGCACCAAAAAATAAAACATAGTTAATACTTAATGCAATTATTGTAATAAATATTGAATATCCTATATTACTTTTTGAGATTAATGAATTTAAACAACTTAACAATAAAATCATACTAATTACTGAAATATATTGATTGACATTATATTTTATTAACGTTATGACAATAGAAGCTATTGCTACTGCTATACATGAATATAGCAATTTTCTTTTTTCTAATTTAGGTACATTAGTAATTTTTATAAAAGCGTACAAAGTACCAATCTGCATAAAAAACATTTTCAATATATATGTTGTAACTTCCATATTTTCAAGATTAATTGATAAATCACTTATATAAATATCCATATTTTGTCCTCCGAAGGCATTATATATCAAAACAAAAATAGAAGCAATATAAGTTTTCCTTATATTACTTCTATTTTTTTATTAAAGATTATATCCATTTGTTTAACCATCTTAAAAATGCTTCATAAAGACTCATACTATTCACCACCTTTTTCTTACGTAATTTAAATATCTTCAGTAGAATTTTTTGTCATAAAAAAAATACCATTTATTCTATGGTGAATAAGCGGTATCTCATGATAGAAAAAAATAGTGAAAACATAAAAAATCTAGTATATAAAACACTAGATTAATTTCTTTATTTTATCTGCATAATAATAAATTAATTCCATTGGAGTTGGTATTCCAGTTTCATAATTTATTCTAGCAGTATAATATTTAGTTAAGTCTTCTATAGGAGTAACTCTCCAAGCATGTATTATTGCATTTTGAATACCATTAGTAATCGTATTTGCTGGTTTTTTATGTATTTTAGTCAAATATTGAATGACACTAATATTACTTTTCTCATTTTGTATTAAAAACAAAATCCCGTCATGTATATATTGTCTACCTTTTAATTTAGGATTAATTCCAATTAATTCTAACTCATTAGATATATAATCAGAAATTTCATCTTCTTCACTTTTAAGTTCTTCTTCGATACTTTTAGTTACCACTGAAGATGAATTTTCTCTTAAATAAATGAATTTATTTAATACATTATTACAAGAATAACTTGGATGGTCTTTATATAAAATTAAATCCACTCCATTTCTATGAAGAATATCATAAGTTCTTTTTGAATTTACATGAGTTGTAACTATTACAATTGGTTGATAATTCAAATTTAATTTTTTCAAGTTTGATAGAAATTCTAGAGAATCAGTATTACCATTTTTGCTATTATTTAATTCTAAGTCTAATACAATTCCTTCAGGATGTTTAGTTTTTACATATTTCAAGCCATCAATATCTGAATCTGTTATGGCTACTAACTCTATGTCATCCCTCTTTTTAATGCAATCAATAAAATTGTTACAATCATTAATATCATCTTCTATGACTAAAATTTTCATAGGTTTAGTTTCCATATTATTCCTCCTTCTTTTTTACTACATAATATACCATAAAATCCCAAAAAATACTATATTTAGCAGTATGTTTTTTTCATATGCAAAACTTATAAATACTATAAAATATTATAAATATATTATAAGGAGATTTTCAAATGAATAAATCTAACGTTAATACTAATGATTTTTCAGACATTACTGATAAAATAGAAAGAGGTTTAAGAATTAAAGCAATTCGTGAAAAAGAACTTAAGATGAACAAGTCACAATTAGCAAGAGAAATAGGAATTTCTAGTCAGTTTTTAGGTTTAATTGAAGAAGGTAAAGGCAATCTGGTTTGTAAAAGTCTTAAAAAATTAATGAATTTAAGTGCTCATTCTTCTGATTATATTCTATTTGGTTTAGAAGATAATATTATTTCAGAAGCTAGAATTCTTTTAGAAAAATATACAAAAGAAGAAATTGATAAAAGTTTAGAAATAATGAAAGATATTGTTAAATTAATTAAATAACTAATATAAAATCAAGTTTTTTTATATTTACAAATCCAATTTATTTTTTTATAATATATCATAAGATTATTATAGGAGGAATTATTTTGGAAAATGGTATTAATTTTTTAAATAAAACTGTAACTGTGCAGATTGATAGACCTATTGGAACTAAGCATCCTAAACACGGGTTCATATATTCACTTAATTATGGATATATTCCAGATACTATAAGTGGTGATAATGAGGAACTAGATGCTTATATTTTAGGTATTTATGAACCTTTAGAAACTTTTACTGGTAAATGTATTGCCGTAATCCACAGGCTTAATGATAATGATGATAAATTAATTGTAGTACCAGAAGATACATGTTTTTCAAATGAGCAAATTCAAGCTTTGACAAATTTTCAAGAAAGATTTTTTAAAACTGAAATTATCAGAGATAATAATTATATACTTTGGAATAAAATTATTCCTGAATTTTCTGTTACCAATTTAGAAAATAGTTTAAGTTTTTACAAAACTGTTGGTTTTGTAATTAAATATGAAAGACCAGAAAATCATTTTGCTTTTATTAGTTTAGGAGATATTCAATTTATGTTACAAGAAATTACTACAAAAGATAAATGGACTGTTGCTCCTCTTACATATCCTTTTGGAAATGGTATTAATTTTCAGCTAGAAGTTGATAACGTTGATTATATATATAATAATTTAAAAAATAGTAGTTATAAAATAGCTTTTGATATAGAAGAAAACTGGTATAGACAAGATGATAAACTTTTGGGTAATAAAGAATTTCTTGTTCAAGACCCTGATGGATATTTGCTAAGGTTTTTTGAAGATTTAGGTGAAAAGTAGTGTTATTCTATAATATTTAGAATAACACTATTAATATCTTAAATTTTATCTACATCTATTCCTAATTTTCTGAAATTTTCATTTATTTTAGTCATGTCTCTATATATCCCTTCTTTTAATTCAACTCTATAATTTTCTTTTTCTATATTTATATTTTGATTTTCTAATTCTTTGTTAATATCATATGGTACTTTTATAAATTGAAATGAAATATCAGAATTGTATTCTTGGCAATTATATTCCCCCTCTATTATTAGATAATTACTTTTTGTGGTTTCTAATACATTGCTATCTTTCTCTTTGTTTCTTATAACATCATATGAATTTCCTACACTTCCAACATTAATTATTGTTTTATTATATATTTTATCCATATATGGATGATGTATATGTCCATATATAACAACATCAGCTGTTAATTGTGATACTGTATTTTTACTTGGTAAAAACATTTGATATTTTGTCTGAATACTATCAACATTTAATATAGCCTTATTATTTGCAACAGGTGTTGCATGAAATAACCTCACTAAACTTCCACTCATGTAAAATTCATAACAAAATGGTAATTCTAATAGATATTCTCTATCTCCTTTATTTATTAATGATTGATTCCATTTTATTCTTTTTTGTTCTTGTTCATACTTTTGTTCTATATCTTTGTGTTCCATTGAAAAATAAATATCACAATTTCCTTGCAATATAATCTCACATTTTTCTCTTACTAATTTTAGGCATTCTTTTGGATGTACTCCTTTTGATATTGTATCTCCTAAACACATTATTTTATCTACTTTTCTTTTTTCTATATCTTTTAGAGTTGCTTTTAATGCTTCTAAATTTCCGTGTATATCTGAAATTATTGCTATTTTCATTTTATTACTTCCATTCTTCTATTATTTCTTTTGGAATATTTAATTTTCCTCTTCCTATCCCTATATCTATATCTGGTTTTGGATTTCCATGATAATCACTTCCACCACTAATAAATAAATTGTTCTTTCTAGCATAATTAACTAGTATATCTTTTTTGTTATCTTCTTCAGACGATGGATGGAAACACTCTATCCCATCTAATTCCGCTTCTTTTCTTAGGTTATCAATAAATCCAATAGTATCATTGAATTTGTATTCAAATGGATGCGCTAAAAATGCTTTCCCACCAGCTTTATGAATAATATCAATTACTTCTTTATATGGTGGTCTAAATTCCACATGATTCATGAAATAACTACTTTCTGGATTTGCTAAGCCTTTTCTAAAAAATATACCAAATGATTCTGTAAATTCTCCTAAAATCTTAAAATTTTCTTTGTGTTTCATTACCTCTTCATAAATTGGTCTCTCTACATATTCAGATGCTTTTTTGGGTTCTCTTATTTTATCTTTGTCATATATTAATCCATGTTTTTCACATATATCAAATAGTCTTTGTCTACAGATTTTTTGTTGTTCTCTTAATTGAGCTTCTGAATAATATTTTTCACACCATTTATTAATTATATCTGGATTTATATTATAGGCTAATATTTCAATATTTCTGTTTTGGAATACTGCATGTAATTCTGAACCTATTATGATTTTTCCCGTAAAAATACTATTATTTTTTAAAGCATTATCATAATATTGTTTACAAATGTCATGGTCTGTTATTGATATATATTCTAATTTTCTTTCTTCACACATTTTTAATATTTCTTCTACTGTTTTATCTCCATCTGAATATATTGTGTGCATGTGCATATCTACCATATTTATATTCTCCTTTACAATTTATTATATTTTGTACTTACTCCTTTTGCTTTTTCTATTGGATATTTCTTTTTAGTTTTCTCTAATTTTTTTAATATAATTTCTTCTGGATTAACATTTAATTTTATTGCCATTTGAATACAATATGTGAAAACATCTGCAAGTTCTTCATATACTTCATCTTTGTCATAATTTTCACTATCCCATTGAAAACATTCTAGTAATTCTCCAGATTCTATTATTATTGATTTTGCTAAATTTTCTGGTGTATGGAATTTATCCCACTCTCTTTCTTCATTAAATTTTTTTATTTCTCTAATTAACTTTTCCATTTATATCACCTAACCTCTTTTTTAATATACCTTACTATATTTAAAGTAAATTTTTGATTAATAAATCATTGAATAATAGAAGAAGTGATACAACAAAATAAAATGCGGAGATTAATTATCCTCGCTTTCAAATATTTTATTTAACCTTTCTCCCATTTTTTCAATTAATCCTACAACTAATGCGTTTCCCATGCAAAAATATCTAAAACTCTGTGGCATTCCTGTATCTGTCCAATTATCTGGAAATCCATTTATTCTTTCTGTTTCTAATGGTGTTAATATCCTATAACATTTACTTTTTGGATCTTCTATTACATGTGTGCTTCTATTAAGACTGCCTTCACTTGTAAGCATTGTTCTCGCTGGTTTGTCCAATGAATCTGGAAAAGCTATAGCTCCTTCTCTAAAATGATATTCGTGTGGAGTTCCTGCCTTTCTTAAAATATCTTTTGCTCCTTTTAAATAATTCCATTTTTCTAAATTGTTTCCTAAATAATATTTATCTTCTACGCCGTCTTTTTCAACAATTTTATTTAATGATGTATATTTAATCTCTTTGGGAATTACTTCTTCAGTGTAAATTAATCCATTTCTCATTATTCCAGCATTTTTAAAGTCCATTTTAAAATTATCTGAAACATCATATAGATTATTATATTTAAATTCTTTATAACATCCGTTAATATTAGAATTTATATCAAATTGTTCTACAAAAAAACCGATTTTTATGTATTACATCTTCTAGATTTTGATTTTTTATTGTTTTAAAATAATTAGTATCATTCTTACAAGCAAAAACAAATATTCTTCTTCTTCTTTGAGCAAATCCATATTCTGCAGCATTGATTACTCTCCATTCAACTGTATATCCTAAATCATTAAAACATGCTAATATTACTCCAAAATCGCGTCCTCTTTGATTAGATGGTGATTTTAATAGTCTATCTACATTTTCTAAAAGAACAAACTTAGGTGATTTTGCTTCTAAGATATCTCTAATTTCCCACCAAAGTACTCCTTTTTTTCCTTCTATTCCTTTTGCTCCAGTCCTTGCTACTGAATAATCTTGGCATGGAAATCCTCCTACTAATAAATTATGGTCTGGAATGTTATTTTTATCTATACTTGCAATATCTTTATTTATATAATTTTTGTTTTTTCCAAAATGTGATACATAACAATCAAATGCATACTGACTTTTTCTACTAGGTTCCCATTGATTAACCCAGACTGTATTCCAATTAGAATCAGCTTTTTCTAATCCAACTCTGAAACCTCCAACTCCAGCAAATAGTTCACACACTGTCTTTTCTATCATTCTTGTATAACTCCTTTTTGATTTTATCTTCATTATTTTATAACATTTTTTCAATTTTGTAAAACTCAATTGAAAATTTTTTATATTTTATTCGCTTAGGTATGGACTTAAATATTCAATTAATTTTTTGTTTGATATAGGATGAACTCCTCTTGCTCTTGAAAAATTTTGAGCAACATCAATTAATAACGAATAGTCAAGTTGTTCTAAGGAATCTTTGTTTTCTATAATTTCATCAACAAATTGTTTAAAAATTAATGGTATAGATATTAAACTTAATATTGTGTTTATTCTTCCTACTTTCTCTTTTTTGAAACTACAATCTGATTGATATTTTACGTCTTCATTCCAACTTAAAATATCTATAAAGTTTAAAAATTCTAATACTTTAAAATCATAAACTTTTTTGTCAATTTCATTTTGAATATTTTTAATTGTCTCAAGTACTTCTCCTTTTGGTTCATATCTTACTTTTTCATTTACTATTGTACAATCCATTAAATATGCTAATCTATATAACAATACATTTAACTGTTTATATGACTCTATACTAATTCGAACTGATAAATTCAACATGTCTTTCCATATATTTCTAAAAGAATAGTTTTCATATAATTTTCCTACATATGGGGTCATATCATTTATATTTCTGTTTCTTTCTCTAAAAAATTCTTTCCCTGGTTTTAAAAAATATATTTTATTATTATTTACTTCTCCAATAATATGTTCTTTTGGTCTTTCTTTTGTTCCTCTTTCAAAATTTAATGCTTCTTTAATTCTCATTTCTCTCTTTATTTTTACTTCTTTTGGATATCCTTTTTGAATATTTGTTACCATATATATTTCTCCTTTTTTATGTTTCTAAATTCTATTATTTATTTACATTTCCTTTGGATTTCTGTGATTTATCTTTTACCTACTTTTTTCTTGCTATTACATTAAATATATGCAAATGCTTCATTTTTCCTAATCCAGTTAGTCCATCTTTTTCTATTTCTTTAAATGATATTATTTCGAAATTCTTAAATAACTCTGTTTCTTGTTTTTAGATAAGAATATCATTTCTGTTTTAAATTCATTCCAATTATCTTTTGTTCCAAAAAATTTTCTACAAAATATCCTTTTTTATTATGCTTTTTTCTATTTTATCCCATAACTCTGCAAATTTATTTTTGTTACAAAATGGTAAACAATAATTTGCTACAATTAAATTACTTTTTTCTAATTTAAGGTTTTCAAAATTTTGTTTCTGAAATCTAAACTTTTCTAATTCTTTATTATTTAATCTTTTGTTTATTCTTTTTTCAACATCTTCTCTATCAATTGAAAGTACGTTCCAGTTATTTTTTATTAGGTATACTGTATCATTTCCGGCACCACAACCTAGTTCAATTGCATTACCTGAATCACATTGTATCTCATTAATAAAATATGCAACGTTTCTTCTAGGCTTCTCTGATTCTGTATTTTCATAATATTTTTGGATATTTTTCATATACGTCTCTTATTTTTTCTAAATTATACTACTTTCTACAAATTTTTTAAATATTTTTCTGTTAAATTGTGTTGAAATTTCCTAATTGTTTTTTACTTTTAATTAAAAACATTAATGGAAAACTTAAGAAAAACTACTTTTAATGTTAACTAATGCTTTTTATTTTTTGTTTTATGTATAGTAATTTGACTTATTACCTTCGGGTTATGAGAATTTAATTGTAATTTGTGAAGAATTTTGTTAACTTGAGTTTTTGTTGTTTTTAATAGGGTTATAACAAATTGGTGAGATTATGAAAATCGTTAAAAAATGTACTTTTTTGCAATGATTGTCCCCAATTTGTCCCCAATTTTTTGAGGCATCAAACAATTGAAATTTCAATCTATTCTTTAGTTTGTTATTGCAAGTTTTTTAGTGTTTTGATGTGTAGAATTTTAAAATTTATAAAAATGGAGGTTAATATTAATGAATAATTTTAGGGAAGTTAATGATGATATTTTAAGAGATTGGTTAAGTTTTAGAGAAGAAATGGTTTTAGGCACACTTACTAAAGAAGATAAAAAACACCTTGTTTATTTTGATGAAATTTGTGAAAGTATTTTGAAGAATGTTCCTAAACAGAATCAAAAATATGTAAAAAGTCAATTAGATAGACTTGATAAGAATTTTATGGATTATATCTGCTATTGGAATGAGAAGTATTATAGGAATGGATTTTGTGATGGAGTACAAATATCATTTAACAGCTTGGATAAATAAATAAAATTTAAAGCTACACTTTTACCACTTTTCTTGATTTTTGGTAAAAGTGTAGTTTTTATTCATTATAAAAGTCATTTTTTATCATTTATTATTGATTTTATTTACATAAAGTGGTATAATAATAATAGAATTTATGGTCATTTTTATAAAAACTCTTGAATTCTTGTTTTATTTATGATATATAATAATTGAATTTATGTATTATTTTTTAAAATTTGATCATACTATATAATAAATAATATTATTTTTCCAATTACCATACGGGTAGTTAGGACCAGCGGCGTCGCAAGCGACAGCCGTTTATTTTATTTTTATTGAATCTTTAGATTTATATTCTTTATCCAATTCTTTCTTTTGCTTATGTTCAAACACAGGATATGAGGTTATAAAATAATATTTATCTCCTACATCTTTTAAGATTATTAGATAATCAATTTCCTTCTCTTGAAAGCGAATTTTCAATTGTTTTTCTATAGTTCTTTTTGAGTTAAGTGTATTAACTTGCCAAGCTTTAACATTGGGTTCATTATTATTAATTTTCTCTATTATTATTCTAAACCATTCAATAGTTGACATTCTATATATACATTTATCTCTAAGTGTACTTCTTATATTTATTGGATAAATATGATCAACGCAATTAGTACATTTATTGCTATATAAGGTGTTATTACATGGTTTTATATTATAATATTTTCTGCCCGCACTGTTTGTCTTTAAATCCTTATTTTCCAGACTTCCCATGTGCCAAAAATCCATATTGTAATTTTCTACTGTATAATCAGAAAATATAATTGGTTTTTCAAATAGTATTGCAGTAACACATTCTTTCTCAAAAATACTATTCGCACTATTAGAAATTTTACTAATATCTTTAATATCAATTTTTTCTCCATTTATTTCATAATTCTTTAGTTCCATATTATCTTTCCTCTCTTGGTGTCCAAATAAAAATATTAAACTTTGATTCATATGGCGAAGTTTTCATTGAAATATCCATTAAAAATTTTTCCTCAATATATTTGACAATTTCTTTTTTGGCTTCTCCTTTATTATCATCTATTTTTAAATAACCTCTAGTTTTATATCCCACAGCTCCCATAATAACATCTAACAATTGCATTAATTCAGATTCTTTGGAATTAATTTGCTTTATCTTTAAATCGAACGAATTATCATAAGATTTTCTTCTCTTTATTATATCTTTAACACAATTCATTCTATAAGTTGTATACTTATCTTTTTCATCATATAACATATAATATTCTGAATTGGCGTCAACAAATCTGTCTAATAAATAATAATACATCTTATAATACCATTCTTGGTAATTTCCTTTATTATATTTGTCATTATTTAATTTTTCCTTATTTTTAGCAACAAGTATTCGTAATCTTATATCTTCATTATTATAAAAATAGTCTATTAATTTTTTATAATAATCAATTTTTGCCTTTGATACTTTTATCCATTTCGTTTCATATTTTGAATTTATAAAATATTCGTTTTTTAACTCTCTTAAATCATTAACAATTTTATCTTTTTTTTCATAAGCACATCCAATAGCACCTAATAATGTTATTGGTTCATATTCTAATGGACAACTTTCGTCACAATATATTATATAATCTGATTTAACTTTCAATTTAGTGCTCTCCTTCATAAATTATTTTTACTTATAACGTACTCACAAAAATCACATATTTCTTTTTCACTTGGTTGAGGCATAAAATGTTCATCTGTATAGTAGTTTTTACTAATACTGTAGTCTGATCTAGCATTTATTTGAGATATTTTTTGTATTACAACTTTATCATTTTTTGAAGATAAATAAAATTTTTGATCGTTTCTCATATTACTTTGATCTAAAATCTCTGGTAAATGTGTAGTAAAAAAAAGTTGACTGCAATTAACATTTTTTAAATATAGCTGAATAATTAATTGTACAAGTTCTCTATGTAATGCTGTTTCAATTTCATCGCAAAGCATTACTCCATTATTTTTTATGGTTTTTAAAATTGTTATTAATAATTGTAAAATTCTTCTCGTTCCTGTTGATAAATCCCAAATATTTAATTTTACATTTCTAATAGTTTTAAATTTGACTATTTCTTCTCCATCTTCATCATTTTCAAAAATTACATTTTCAATTTTTGGATCTACAATTGATAATAGTCTGACAATTATATCCTCATTATTTTTAATGAAATCAATTGTTTCTTCCATATTAATATAGTCTATATCATTAATTCCAATTTGATATATTGAATCACCAACATAGTATTGATAGAAAGTTTTATAATATTTTATCGTTTCGTTAAATTTATCTACTAATTGCTTCCCTACTTCTTCATAATCTTTTAATATACTATCCTTATAAAAGCATTTGTATCCAATATCACTTCTTTTTGTTTCTGTAATAAAATTTTCTATTACCTGATATTTTTTTGATCTATATTTTTTTCGATAAATTAATTTTTCATTTAATTTCTCATTATTATATATTAGTGAATACGTATAATATCCAGGAATTTCTCCATTTGGTATATACATTTCTAGTGTTATTTCACTATCCTCATTTAAATTTTCAAAATTTCTTTCAGGTAAGAACCTATTATAAATTATTTTTAAAAATTTATCATCATTTTTCTTTTTAGCATTTTCAACAATTTCATATTGGGCTAAAAAAACTCGTAATTCTAATAATGAATGTATAATGCTAGACTTTCCTGATGCATTTGCACCAATTATTCCATTAACTTTATTCACATTTACATTTGTTTCTATTTCAACTATTGTATCTTTTTTTTCTTTCTTCTTAGGAGTTGCCATTAAATCTAATTCTATTTTATTATTAATTCCTAATATATTTTCAATAATAATCTTTGTAAACATATCAAATACTCCTTTTTTTATTATTAATTATTATATCATTTTTTTTACAAAAGTCAATAAAAATATCAAAAGTGGAGACTTTTTTCACCACTTTTGATATTTTTGTTGACTTTTGTTTTTTTATAGTATATAATCACTCTAACAATAAAAGACATCCCAAGTGTAAATTTACTTGAAATGCCTAATAACAATAATTTCTGTTCAAACATTGTTGATAGCATTATAACACTATTTATTGTTAGAAGTCAAATACTTCTTTGGGATAGAAAGGAGCATTTTATTTTATGAAAGCTACAAAAATTAAAATGAAGCCTGGATGCGGCAATTCAAATAACTTAATCGAGATAGATCAAATATATTTAGAGGGTTGTCAAGAAGATGGATATTACTATAAATCAGCAATTCATGATTTTTTAAAAAGTAATCCTAATAGTATTCAAGTAAATATTTATCCTTATCCAGATTTGCAACCCGTTATAAGCCAAAACGGCGAGAAATATGTTAGATCAGAAGCAAATTATACTGGAAGAGATAATTTATTATCTTTACCAAGAGAATAGGAATAGTTTTAAAATAGGATGTCAACATTTATGACATTCTATTTTACATAATTTTTCTATTATATTTTATCTTATTAGATTCATATAAAAGTTTTTTCAAAATTATGAAAAAACTTTGTGGTTTTAGGAACTTTTTTCAAATATAATAATCAATACTAAATTATTATATTTCAATATAATAAATATCGCTTATAAGAGACATTTTTATCTCTAAAGCGATATTTTTAATTTAAAATACACTTTTAAATTCCAATGGTACAATATCCTCATAAAGTAACATATATTTTGAATCTATTTGTTTATTATGATGATAATGTCCAAAATACCATTTTTTAAATTCACATTTTTCTGATATTTCTTGTAAATAATCTGTAAGATAATCTTTTTTATATGTTCCACCACCAAGTATAGCTTGAACACTTGTAGGACAACAATGAGTTATAATATAGTCTACTTTATAATTTACCTTTTCTAGATTGTTTATTCCATTTTTCATTTCATCTTCACTTGGAAGTTCTAAATCCCACCATGAATAATCTCTTATTCTAAAATATGCTCCTCTTTTTCTATATTCATATATTTTTTCTTCTTCATCTAAATTTAATATTCCCTCCTGTATATCATGTGATTTAGCCCCTCCAAAAGTAAAGAACTTTTTATTATCTATATCAAATATCTCTCCACGCATTAAGTGTAATACAGAATCTCTTATTTTATGAACTTTTCCTCCATGCCACTCCTCTATTGAATAATTGTATAATCTTGTAAAATTTTCATGATTTCCATCTACAAATAATGTTGTAAAATTCTTTTCATTTAACCAATCTAACCAATATTTTTCATATGTATTCTCTACTAAATAATTCCATACTCCTCCAAAGTCGCCACAAATAATTACATAATCGTTTTTTGTCATTTCACTTTGAATTGGAAATTTATCAGTTGAAAATCTAGTAAAATCCGAATGAGTGTCACCTGTAATATAAATCATAACAACTCCTTTTTTAAGATTTTAGTATTTTCTCTAAATAATTTAATATTTTACTAATATCATCTATATCTAATACTATGTATACGCCATCAGAAGATGGTGCTTTTGTATCTTTTTCTATAAAAGCTATAAACATCCTAGCCATCTTATCTTTTCTAGATATATTTTCTTGATCATAATTATTGTTTTGATACTCTTCTCCATAAGGATAAAAATAAATTTTAAAAGATGGCTCTATTGGTTCAAAACTATAATTGCTTTCCAATTTATCGTTAATAAATTTTTCTAAAATCTCATATAAATTATCCACTTCTATGCATTCCAAATCATAATAATAGTCTTCTATTTTTACATACTCATTTTCTATACCAATATACAAATTACACCAGCAATCATCTTCATCTAACTTATTAAATTTTCTGTACTTTTTATTAATATAGTTATCTATACTTAACTTCAATTTATTATATCCATCATTTATTTCTAACATATGTTCTCCTGAATCTTATTTATTTTATAGAAAATTTATTAGTAAGCTTTCCTCCCCAACGAGGATTACTATATAAAATAGATTCTACTTTTATAATCTCATCTATAATAACTTTCTTAAAAGTTTGATTATATTTATTATTTCCATCACCTATTAATTTATGATTTTCTTCATCTAAATTATCCCATGTCCATAAAAATATATTATCATGTACATTACCATCATATGAATTTCTATCACATGTTCTAAATGGATCTGCGAAGCCAACTATTTCACTTTCATCTCCTAAAGTACATCTGGTCATCATTCCATTTATACGTTCCAAATTATCATTAGTAAGTTCCTTAATATCAGATATTTCTCCATTTTGTTTATAAAATATAATCTTATATTTCCCTTTTATAATTTTATTCATACTTATATTTTTCACTTTCTTCTGCCACCATACCTAGATTTTCAGAATTATTATCAGAATATTGAATACTAGATTTTACATTTACATTTTTATTCTCTGATGATTTAATATCATAATTTTCTCCCATCAATTCAGCTTGCATTACAACTGTTTGTACTGCTTCATCTGCCTTTGTTGGTGGATAATGATATTTTCTTAAAAGTCTTTTTATTTCTCTTCTCATAAAAGCCCTTGCGGATTCTTTTTTGTCCCAATCTACTGTTCTATTCTTTCTAACAGTCTCTGTTAGTTCATGTGCTAATTGTATCAATACTTCATCTTTCATTTCTTTTAGTACATTTGGATCTTTTACTAATGCATCATAAAAAGCATATTCATCATCTGTTAATCCTTTTTCTTTTCCTTCATTTTTTGCTTCTACTAATTCTTTTGAAAGATTTAATAACTCTTCAATTACTTCTGCACTTGTTATTAGACGATTATTATATTTTTTCATAATTTCTGCCATTTTTTGTGAAAATAATTCTGATTTTACTAAATTCGTTCTTTTAAATATTTTAATATTTCCATCAATCAATCTTTTTAACAATGCAGCTGCAATATTTTTGTTTTTACTCTTTTTTATACCTTCTAGGTATTCCTCTGAAAGTATTGAAATTTCAGGATTACTTTTTTCTGCTGCTTTAAATATATCAATTATTCCATCCTCTTGTATAGCCTGCTCTAGTACCCCTAAAATTCTTTGATTTACTTCTGTTGTTGTTAAATGTCCTGTGCCTGTTATTTTATTTATACCAACTTTTACTCCCTTAAAAAATTCAATCTCCAATTTTGTTTGGTCATCTAGAATTGTTCTTGCTAATGTTTCTGCTTGAGATAATGCAGTCGCTTCAGTAATAAAGTCCTTTCTTTCCTCTTCATCTTTTTCTAAAACATAATTAATTCCATCTGCAAGAGTTTTTAATCTTAATTGATTAGAACTACTGAAAAATGGTTCATAATTAAATCCATAGAAAAAGTCTCTCATTGTCTCTAATTTTTCCTTGACTATAACATATGCTGCAGTAATATCTGGTACTTTATCTCTATCTCTGTTAGTATATTCATTTAAAGCATTTCTTAAATCCGCACCAATTCCTATATAGTCAACTATCAATCCTGCTTCTTTATCTTTATATACTCTATTAACACGTGCTATAGCTTGCATTAAATTATGTCCTCTCATAGGCTTATCTATGTACATTGTAGCAAGGTCAGGTACATCAAACCCTGTTAACCACATATCAACAACTATAACAATTTTCAATTCACTATCTTCGTTTTTAAATTCTATTGCTAGATCATCTCTATATTTTTTATTTCCTACTATTTCATGCCACTCTGTTGGGTCATTATTATTATCTGTTAAAACTACTTTTATTTTATTATTCCAATCTGGTCTTTTATTTAATATTTCTTTATAGAGATTTATTGCTATTTTTCTTGTCATACATACTATCATTGCTTTTCCATTTAATATATCTGATCTTTGCTCGTAATGCTCTATTATATCTTTTGAAAGTATGTCCAATCTATCTTGTGAACCAATAATAGTTTCAAGTTTTGCTAATTCTTCTTTAGATTTGTTTACCGTATCAGCATCCGCTTCATCATTTTCAACTATATAGTTGTATTCATTATCTATTTCTTTAAGTACTTCTTCGTCCAACTTCAATTTTGCTACTCTATTTTCATAATAAATTGGTACAGTTGCATTATCTAATACAGCTTGTGTCATATCATATATATCTATATAGTCACCAAATAAAATTCTTGTATTTTTATCTGCATATTCAATAGGTGTTCCTGTAAAAGCTATAAAAGTTGCATTTGGCAAACTATCTCTCATTTTTTTAGCATATCCAACTTGGAATTCTCCTGTTTTCCTATTAAGCTTTTTTTCTAAGCTGTATTGACTTCTATGTGCCTCATCAACTATAAATATAATATTATCTCTTTCTGATATTACATCTTCGCCTTCTTCAAATTTTTGAATTGTTGTAAAGATTATTCCGCCAGCATTAACTTTTAAAAGTTCCTTTAAATTTTTTCTATTTAAAGCTTGTGTAGCTTCTTGTGGCAAAATTTCCCTATTAGTATTTGCAAATGTATTATACAATTGATTATCTAAATCGTTTCTATCTGTTAAAACCACAATAGTAGGATTATTCAAATCAGGTATTTTTAACATTTTTCCAGTATAAAATACCATAGCAAAACTCTTTCCAGATCCCTGCGTATGCCATACAACACCAGCTTTTCCAGAATGTTCTTCTATTGCTTTTAATGTACTTTTTATTGACTTCTCTACAGCAAAATATTGGTGATATCCAGCTAATATTTTTATTCTGCCTTCCTCTTTATTTTGAAATAAGATAAAGTTACTTATTATATCTATTAATCTATCTTTTCTAAACACACCATTCAATAGTACATCTATTTGATTTATATTTTCTTCTGGCTTTTCACCATCTTTAGATTTCCATGTCATAAACCTATTAAAATCTGCTGTAATTGTTCCTATTCTAGCATTTATCCCATCACTAATAACACTAAATGCATTATAGTAAAATAAATTTCTAATATCTTCTTGATAATTTTTTATTTGATTATATGCATTCTCTATTGTAGTATCTTCATTTATTGCATTTTTTAATTCAAAAACGATAAGAGGAATTCCATTTATAAATACAACAACATCTGGTCTTTTTTCTTTATATTCTATTACTGTATATTGATTTATTACTTGAAATAAATTGTTTTCAATATTCTTTCTATCAATCAATCTTGCAACAAAAGTTCTATCCCCTTCTATTGGAACTTCTATTCCTGAATAAAGCATATGATAAAATTCGTAATTTGCTTCTACTAAATCAACATTCCTAAAGTTCCTTACTTTTCTATATACTTCATCAGCTATATCTTCAGTAATATCTTTATTAATTTTGTATAAAGAATCATAAAACACATCTTTTAATATAGGCTCTTTATAGTCTCTTTCTATATCTGGACCATATTGATATTCATAGCCTAATTCTTGTAATTGTTCAATTACCGCTTCTTCTACATTTGATTCTTTAAACATATCTTTCATTCCTCTCTATTTATTTTACAAATAACAATTTGTATGACTAAATTTCTATTTTGTCTAGGTCTATTTCGCCATTCATTAGTTTTGGTAGTAGTGTATCTCTAAGTTGTTCTAAATTGCTTATTTTAGTTTTATTTATATTGATTCTTTCCTTTATTGTTTTGTATGAACTATTAAATTTTTCAATCATTTCTTTTGTCGGATATGGTATTTCTATCATTCCAAAATCATTATAATTTAAAGCTTGTCTAACTGAGCCAGAAGCTCTTAATGTTACTTCAGCATTAAATCTTTTAGATTTAAAATAGAAATCAAAGAAATCTATATAATCTTTATCTACTGAAAATGTAACATATACAGGACTTACACAACAGTTAAAATCAAAAGTATTTAATCCTATTGAACCTATATTTATTCTCGCAGGATTATAAGCAAAGTCATTTTTATTAACATTTAAGTATTTTCCTATGTCTTTACTATAAACTTGTTTATCAAAATAATCATCAGATAATACTAGATTACCAGTATTAACAGCAGATAAGACTTTATATTCTTTAGTTTGATCTATCTTATTTCTGTTATTAGTTGTTATCTCGCTTAATTGTCTTATTTCATAATTATTTGTATATTCTTCATTTTCAAGATACTCTTGATAAAGTGCTTTTCCTATTTCGTACAAATTATTATTTGTACGTATATTTAAGTCTATTTTTTTTGATATAATATCTAATATTTTTATAATTTTGTCTTGTATATTTAATTGAGGAAGTTCAATTTTAATATTTCCTAATTGTGTAAGATTTAGGTTTGGTTGTGCCGACTGTGCAACAGAGTTATTTATAATATTTCTTATTCTAATTTGCTGCATATAATAGTAAACATATCTACTTTTAACTAAATTAGGCTTTAAAGATATTATTCCCACTGCCTGATTAGTATTGGCAGGAAGCATATCTTTACTTACTATACCTATTTTCCCCAAATTTGCTCCTGCAATAGATATAAGAATATCATTTTCTTTTAAAATTGACCTCTTTAATTTTGATTTATGTGTTGCCATATCAATGCTACAAAAAGAATTAATATCTATATGTCCATTATAATTTAAGCTTTCAGATTTAATATAATTAACTTCTTTTCCCTGAAATGCTTCCTTTTGTGGAGTTGTTCCTTTTGTAATCTTATTTGATATATCACTTAACTTAACTAGCTTCATTCTTCCTCCTATCCTATATATTTTCTGTGCGATATTTTTACATTATTTTGATTTACCATTGCATAATGCATTGTTGTCTCTATTTTTACATGTCCTAGTAGTTTCTGAACTTGTTCTATTGGCATTCCTTTGTCTATTGCCATAGTAGCTAATGTTCTCCTAAACTTATGAGGATGAACTCTATTTACATCCGTTTTAACTCCTATTTTTCTAACAATTAGCTCGATTCCTGAAATTGATAACCTCTGATGTGGTTTATTTTTAGATACAAATAAAGCTTTGTTGTCATCTTTTCTTATGTTTAGATACTGCATTAAATGTATTTTTGTTCTTGCATCAAAATATACTTCTCTTTGCTTATTACCTTTCCCTTGAACAATACAAGATCTATCTTCAAAATTTATATCTTCTATATTTAAATTAACTAATTCTCCAACTCTCATTCCTGTAGATATTAATAATTCAATTATAGCTAAATTTCTAATATTTTTACATTCATCTCTCATTTTTTCTATATTCTCATCTGTAAAAGTTTCTTTAATTATCGATGCAGCCTTAACTTTATGAATTCTTCTTACAGGACTTTTAATAATATAATCTTCATCCTCTAACCAAGCAAAGAAACTAGAAAATACTCTTCTAATGTTATCAATTGTCACACTACCACAATTATTTGTTTCCTTGTAATTTGAAAGATAATTTCTTATATCTTCAGTAGTAATCCCCTTAATAGGCTTTTCTAATTTAGATATTAAACGTTGTATGTTTTCTTTATAATAAGATATCGTCCTTTGAGAGCATCCTTCAATTTCTTTTGCAGATAAAAAGGAATTTATAAATTTTTCGTTAGTATTCTGTTCTTCCTTTTTCTTTATTTCATCAGTCAATACTGTAATTTCAATATTTTGGAATTTTATTATTAGTACATTTTTTAATAATTCAAGCTGATAATTAGTTAAATTATTAGACATTTCATTTGTTATTGTTAAAATCATCTCTTCCTTTTCCATATAATATCATTCCTCCCAAGCAATATTATACTATTTATGTTAACAAATAACAATTTGTATGACTAAATTTCTATTTTGTCTAGGTCTATTTCGCCATTCATTAGTTTTGGTAGTAGTGCATCTCTAATTTTTTCTAAATTTTTAGTTTTTAATTGATTTGAATATATTCTATTTAAAACAATGTTTAAAACATTCGTTATATTTTCTTGATTTTTATTATATTTTATTTTAAAACTTGAAAGATCCCCATAATTTCCTTGTGGGAAAGTTCCTGATCTAGTTTCAGTTTTTGTTGTAAAATCTTCTATTGCTTCTTTTGATGTTAAATAGTAATATAGTAATGAACTTGAAATTTTCTCTTCTTTAGCTCTAACAACCATCAGTCTTGTTGAAGCAATATATTCTTCAGTATTTCCAAAAAGAACATATCCAAAATGATGGTTTCTAGGCCTTATTTGAGAATATAATATATCATATTTTCTAAATCTCTTCTTGAAATGTCCTTTTAAATTGCAATTATCAACAAATTCAAATTCTGGGAAATTATTTTCTGTTATATCACTACTATTTATTAGTTTAACTTTTTTCTCTTTAGATTTATGATAGTCTAATATTTCATTAGCTACTTCTTTTATACTAATTTCTTCTTTACAACTTTCTAAATAATTTTCAAAATAAGCTCTTCCTATTTCATACAAATTATTATTTATCTAATTGATTTATAAAATTTTAAGCAACTAACAAATTATTATTTGTTTGAGCATTTATATTAATCTTTTTTTCTAGTAACTCTAAAATTTTAATTATTTTAATCATATCAATATAATTTTCTGGTATTGCTATTGGTAAGTTTCTTAGGTTGTTTAGTGTAATATATTGTTGAGTACTACCAGATAATAATGAATTAATATAAGATTTCATTTTAGGGCTTTTAAGGTAATAATATAACCACTTACTTTTTATTTCATCATTCAACTTAAATAATCCTATATTTTTAATTGCATAATTAGGCTCATAGCCTATTCTATGAATAAGCCCAACTGTTCCTATCATACTATACAAAATATCATTCTTTTCAACTAAGCTTCTTTCATTTATTTTATTAAAATCTTTTTCAGATATATGATAAGCATTTTCTAAGTCTAATCCATATTCTTTTATATGTTTCGATGTAATTAACTTATAACCTTTATTTACTCTTTTGGGAGAATCATGTGTTCCATCTCTAACTGAATCACAAAACTCACTTGCTTTTACCATATTAAATTTCATATCCAATCGCTCCCAACACTTTTTTTAACTCTACATTAAGAGCTTCTTCTTCTTTTAATTGTTTAGATAATTCGTCAGTTAATTTCTTCATCTTTTCTTCAAATGGTATTCCATCATCCTCTTCTTCTGGTGTACCTACATATCTTCCAGGAGTTAATGCATAATCATTTTCTTTTACTTCTTCTATTGTTGCAGATTTACAAAAGCCTAATTCATCCTCATAGTCCTCATTTTTTCTCCAATTATGATATGTACTAGCAATTTTATTAATATCTTCATCTGTAAGTTCTTTTACTTTTCTATCTACCATTGTTCCTAAATTTCTTGCGTCAATAAATAAAATCTTATCTTTTGTGCTTTCATCTCTATTTTTTCTCATTATCCATAAAGAACAAGGAATACCTGTAGCATAAAATAATTGACTTGGCATAGCCACTATACATTCAATTATTCTACCTTCAATCATATTCTTTCTAATCTCACCTTCACCACTAGAATCGCTTGCCAATGCTCCATTGGCTAAAACTGTACCTGCAACTCCAGTTTCTGGATTCAAGTGATGAATCATGTGTTGTAACCATGCATAATTAGCATTTCCTACTGGTGGTACACCATATTTCCATCTTATATCTTCCTTTAGTTTATCTCCACCCCAATCAGAAATATTAAATGGCGGATTAGCAAGTATATAATCTGCTTTTAGAGTTTTATGCAAATCATTAAAAAATGTATCTGCATTCCTATCTCCTAAATTTCCATCAACTTGCCTAATCGCTAAATTCATTTTAGCTAATTTCCAAGTGGTAGGGTTTCTTTCTTGCCCATATATTGACACATCTCTTAAATTTCCTTGATGTTCTTTTACAAATTTATAAGATTGAACAAACATTCCTCCAGAACCACAGCAAGGATCATATACCTTTCCATTAAATGGTTCAATCATGGATACCAAGGTTTTTACTATACATGCTGGAGTATAGAACTCTCCACCATTTTTTCCTTCTGCGGATGCAAATTTACTCAAGAAATATTCATATACTCTCCCTAACATATCTATTTCTTTTGCTTTATCTGTCCCTATTTCTAAATTTGTAAATAGTGTAACTAATTCACCTAATCTTGTTTTATCTAATTCTGGTCTAGCATAATTTTTATTTAATACATTCTTTAATCTTGGGTTTTCTTTTTCGATAGCTTCCATTGCTCTATCTATAATCTGACCTATCTCTGGTGTATTTGCATGCTTTAATATTTCTTCCCATCTTGCTTCTTTTGGAACCCAAAATACATTTTCAGAAATATACTCGTCTTTGTCTTCTGGATCCGCAAGTTCTTCCTTTTCTAATTGTTTCTGTCTAGTTTCAAAAGCATCAGATACATATTTCAAAAATATTAGCCCTAGCACAACATGCTTATATTCTGCCGCATCCATACTACCTCTTAACTTGTCCGCTGCTTGCCATAATTTATCCTCATATCCAAGTGTTGTACTTGATTCTTTTTTTGCCATTTTATTGCCCCCATTTATCTATACTTTTCTATTATATTATATATCACAAAATAATTTATTTCTCAACAAATTCTCTTATTTTTTTACATTTTTATCCTTTTTAATTCATCCCAAAGAACTCATCATAAATATATCCAGCTTTAATATACATTTCAGTTAACTCCATCTTATACTTTTCTAATAACTCTAAATACTTCTGTTTAAAAATATTTTTGCATAACCATTTAACACCTTCACTAGAAATAATAACTTTATTATTATCAAAATATTTATAATCATAAAAACCACTATCACACATTTTCCTAATTGCCTTTTTAATGCTTGAATTTGATTTATTAAAATATTCTTCTAATTGTTTTATTGTCATATCTTCATTCCACCAATTTTCATTATGCTTTACTTTTAACAATTCTTCATATTGTTTGATTCTGTTTTCAAAAAAATCTACATCAGCATCTATTTGCTTTTTCTCGTTTTGAAAATACACATATCTTAACCATTTATATCCTTCATCTAGGATATAATATCTTCTGCTTAATATTTTTTCACTTCTCCATCTACAGGTTGGATGTTTTTTTAGCATTACATATACTGCATATCTTAAGTCTTTATGTGTTATTTCTTTTCCGTTTTTAGTTTTTATATTTAACATTTTAAATTTATTTAATATTTTTTTATAAGATAAAAATATTTTATCAAATTCATTCATTACAACTCTCATAATATCACTTTCTCTCTTTCTACATTTTGTTAAATTTATTATTTGTATTTTCTGAAATAGCAAAAGCTATTTTCAGAAAATCAAGAGCAAATTTTTTGCTCCGAATATTGTAGGTATTTATTCCTGCCCAATATTCGCCAGCCTGGTGTCTTGACACCCTTTTTGCTGTTTAGGGCAAAATGCCCTAATACCCTTTTTGCTCTCCGAGGGATATTTTTTTATTTATTTTTATGTTTTATTTTAACAAAAATTAGGACAGTTTATTAAAAATTTTATACCTACCTGTCCTAATTTTTTTGTAAATTTTTATTTACTTTTTTGCAAAAATAAATTATAATTTTTCTAGAAAATATTTAAAAAATAACATTTTTTAGTTAGCAATTGTTGGTGCAATTACTAACTTTTTTCTTTTTAATTCTATGATCTATATCATTAATTTTTACTAAGTAGCACATCTCATATAATCTTGAAATAATGGACTTTACTGTTTCGATTTCTCCATTAATACTTAGCCTATTTATCAAAGAATTTTGATCATAATTTGTTGTTATAATTACTGGTAAATTATTTTCATATCTGCTATTTATTATAGTAAATAATTTTTCTAATCCCCATTCACTTGGCTTTTCTTTCCCTAAATCATCAATTACTAGCAAATCAACTTTTTCATATAATTTGATAATTTCCATTTCTGAAATATTATTATCATTATCATAAGTATTCTTTAATTCTGCTAATAAATTAATGAGTGTTCCATATATAATTGGTATTCCATTTTTTATTAATTCATTTGCAATACTACAAGCTAAATGTGTTTTTCCAACTCCATTATTTCCTGTTAAAATTAGTCCTTTTCTTTCTTCTAAATTAACAAATCTTTCACTATAATCTTTTAAACTCTGATACACTTTTTTATTGTTTGAATTCACTTCAAAGTTTTCAAATTTATAATTCAGACTTCTTTTACTCATCTTACTATTTTTTATTATCTTGTCCACTTTTTGTGCAAATTCTTGCATTAACTTTAGTTTTCTTTCTTCTTCTAACATCTTTAATTTTTTTAAATCATATTCATTCCAATAAAGTTTGGCTTTTTTACAATTACATCTTTCATAATCTAGTGCTAATACTTTTTT
Organism: uncultured Clostridia bacterium; assembly: GCA_944388705.1. GTDB lineage: Bacteria > Bacillota > Clostridia > TANB77 > CAG-508 > CAG-269. The sequence goes on along the minus strand of CALXJU010000001.1, from coordinate 17,664 downwards.
ATTACCATATAATTGCCATTCTATTGTTTTTCTGTATAATTTCTTTTTACAGTATTCACACTCAATATAATCATTTTTATCAAACGAGGGTTTCAAAATTTGATTCATCTATTTCTTTCTCCTTTCTTTTCTCTTCTATTATAGTCTTATCTTTTCTTATCTTATCTATAGTCTCATTTTCAGAACTTTTTTCATTTTCATTCTCTTCAATTACTTTAGCTGATTTTATAATTTTGTTGAATTTTTCAGTACTTTGATACCTATTCCAGTTCTTCACAAAGTATGTATCATCCTTATAAATTAGCATGCCCAAATCTACAAATTTTTGTAAAACTTTCGTAAAAGTTTTGGAAGATTTTCCGATAATGTTTGTAAAATCTTCGATTTTAAATGGTGAATCGTCACTAATATATAGTCCTCCACCTCTGTTGCATTCTCCAGCAATAGTTAAAATTTGAATCCACATTCTAAAATAGGTGTCCCCATCCCTTTCTTTTAGTAAGATTTTAATTTTTCTATTAGAGAATATATCTGTGCTTAATTTTATCCATCTGACTTTTTCCATGTCCTCCCTTCTTTCTAGTTAGATTCTAATAATGAATCATTTTCTTTTTTGCTCAAATAAATGTCTAAAGCTTCTTTTCTAAACAAAATTCTCTTTCCAACTCTAGAACAAGGAATTTGTTTTCTTCTAACTAATTGAGTTATTAGCCAATATGATATTCCTAAATATTCTGCTGCCTCTTTTGCAGTTAGAGTAGTTCTATGTATTTTATCTACTGACATAATTATCACCTCCTATTCGCATTAGTTAAATAAATTTAAGGTTTTATATTGACTTTTTTTATTTAACTATGTATAATCTTGTTAACAAGTTTATTGACTGTATTTTAATTGCTAATTTTATGTAAGTCAATATGTTAAATTGATAAATGATATAAATTAGCAACATTTATTATTCTTTTGTAATTGTTAACAAGGAGGCTTATATGAAGTTTGATATTGTGTCTACAATTTATTATATGAAATTGAGTATCTCAAACAATAAAGAATTTTTTACAAGAGATTCTTTTAGTATTGTATATGCATCATATAATAAAGATAATGACTCATACACAATACTAAAAGAAAAAGATGACTTTAAAACTAAAAAAGAATATAAAAAATATCTTTCTAACTATTCTAATAGTCTTTGTAAATTATATAAATCTGATTTTGTTAGCGAAGCAAATGAATTAGGAACTCTTTTATTAAAATTTGTAAATTATGATTTTACTGATTTTAATTGCTTTATAGAGTTTGTACGTGAATATGGAATACCAGGAATAGACTTTTATGATGTTAACAAAGGACCTAGCAACCCATTTAATAAATATATCAATTTAAATATTGCTAATGATAAAAAAAATATTTTTTTAACTGAAAATGATTTTATTATAGTCTGCAAAAAAATTTTTGAAAAACGAAAGAAAATTCTAATAAAATATCAATCCGAATTTAAGAAATTAATTAATTTTATAAATAACCTATCAAATTTAGATTATTTAAATGATTTTTCTATTGCTGATAGATTTTATATCTATAAATATGCGGATTATGATTATATTGATTTATATTTAGAATTAAGTCAATTTATTACTCTTTCGTACGATATAGAGCCCATAAAGAATCTAACACCTTCTTCTTTATGCCATGCCAAAAATAGTCTTGAAGAAAATGCAAAAATTATTGCAAAAGAATTAAAAAGTGATTCTAAAAAGTATGATAATGACATTTACCTATCTTTCAGCTTTAACTGCCATACAATTGAGACTGCTTGTTTTATAACTCTTTTAGAGTTAATAAAAAATGATACTCCAATATATGTATGTAAAAATTGTGGTAAATACTTTATTCCTTCTTCAAAAAAAAATACACTATATTGCAATAATATATATGAACACGGTAAAACATGCCAAGAAATTGGAGCAATGATAACTTACAATGATAAATTAAAAAAAAATGAAGTAACTGCTTTATACAGAAAAACTTTATCTGCGAAAAAGATGTTAGCAAATAGAAATCCTGATATTCCAATGTATTTAGAAAAATATGAAAAGTGGAAAGAAGAAGCAAATATATTTAAACAAGATATTAAAAATGGATTAAAGACTGAAGAACAATTTAAGCAATGGCTTGAAGAAACTAGAAAAAAATATTAATTATTGGAGGATTACAATGATTATAGAATATGATTCAATTTATGATGAACAAATTAAAGACTTGTTAGTAGAATTGCAAAACTATTTAATTGATATAGATAATTGGCACACGCAGATATTGCTTTCTGAATATAGAGAAAATATGTTCAAAATTGATAAACAAAAAGTAATGCAGCAAAATGGTAAAATTTATTTATCTATAGAAAATAACATTCTTATAGGTCTAATTATAGGAATAGTTGAAGAAAAGGATGACATTGACAAATTAACAAATGATTGTGCTAAAACAGGTGCTATACTCGAATTAGTAGTAAGGAATGATGCACGTGGACAAGGAGTTGGAAAAAATTTATTAGAAAAAATGGAAGAATACTTTAAAAGTATTAATTGTAAAAGAATCAATATTGAAGTCTTTGGTCCAAATAAAAAAGGATTAAATTTCTATGAAAAAAATGATTATATTATTAGAGATATGATTGTTTCTAAACAAATATAGGAGGTATCATATGAATATACAGTTAGATTACTCTTTTTCTATTAATGAATTTTTAGAAATGGTAAAATCTGTTGGTTGGAATACATATTCTAAGTTACAAGTTGAAAAAGCTTTAAAAAATACTATGTTTATGGTAAAAGCAACTGTTGATGGGAAACTAGCTGGCATAGGTAGAGTTGTTGGTGATTATAGCATTGTTTGTGTTTTAACAGACATTTGTGTAAAACCCGAATTTCAAGGACATGGAATCGGTTTAAAAATTACAAACGAATTAAAAAGATTAATTGAAACAAATGTAAACGAAGGAGAAAAAATGCAAATAGAATTAACTCCTACTGCTGGAAATGAAGCTTTCTATGAAAAAGCTGGTTTTAAATATAAGCCAGACAAAATTACTGGTATGTATTTATGGATAAAAAAATAAATTGAAAGAAGATGGTAACTTTGATACATAAAATGAAATTAAAAGAAAGTCCATTTGAAAGAATTAAAAATGGCACTAAAACAATAGAATTTAGACTGTATGATGAAAAGAGAAGTAAAATTAAAATAGGTGATCAAATTGAATTTTCTAAATTACCTGATTTAAAAGAAACTATCCTCGTAAATGTATTAGATTTATATAAAGATAGCACATTTGAAAGCTTATTTAAAAAATTGTTTCATGATAAAGAAGAAATAAAGAGGAAAACATCCTCTATGTATCAATATTATAACCCTGTTGAAGAAAAACAATATGGTGTTGTTGGAATAAAAATATCTTTAATTAGTAATGGATTTAGATATATATATAATAAGCTGGTTAGAGATATAATTCCTGAAAACATAGATAGTGAACCAGGTAGAAAAAGTAAATATAGAATTCTCGATGATAAGGAATATTTATCTGAATTAAACAAAAAAGTTATAGAAGAAGCAAATGAATTTATTGAAGAAAATAGCATTGAAGAACTAGGTGATTTATTGGAAGTTATATATGCTATAATGAAATTGAAAGGTTACAAAATGGATGAAGTATATAAAGTTATGAAATATAAATCAGATAAAAAAGGAGCTTTTAACGATAAAATCTATTTAGAATATGTTGATGAAGAAAAAAGAAATTTAGAGGAAGAAAAAGAATTAAATAAAGAATTTAGAAAATAAAAATAATACAGGAGCTGAATATGAGAAAGTTAAATTTAATAGTTGTGTTTAATACAGATTTAAGCAAAGGACTTTTCTGCATTAGAGCTAAAGAGCCATATAAGGGAAAATATAATTTTGTTGGTGGAAAAGTTGAAGAAGGTGAATCTAATGATGAAGCAGCATATAGAGAATTATTTGAAGAAACAGGAATAAGTAAAAACGATATTGAATTAGACCATTTTATGGATTTAAATTATTTTAAATATGGAAATAATCTACAAGTATATTATGGAATTTTAAAGCAAAATGTGAAATTGGTTGAAGAAAAAAACAAACTAGTATGGATTGTACTTGATAAGAAATTGCTAGACAATGATAAATTTGGAGGAAATTATAATATTCCTCACATAATAACACAAATAAAAGTATTCTTAGAAAATGGAATAGGACTTGGAAAATACTAGAATTTAAATGTAAAAAATTATAAAAGGAAGGTTAATTTTATGAACAAATTCAAAGAAATAAGACCAATAGTTTTGGGTCTTGCGATAAAAAATGACAAATTACTCGTTAGTGAAGGGTATGACCATTCAAAAAATCAAACTTTTTACAGATGTTTAGGTGGAGGAATTGAATTTTTAGAAAAAAGTACTGATGCGTTAAAAAGAGAATTTTTAGAGGAAATTAATACTAATATTATAATAAAAAACTTTTTAGGAATTTCTGAAAATATATTTACTTATGAAGGTAAAAATGCTCATGAATTAGTTTTATACTATAAAATTGATTTAGCAGATAAAGATTATAAAGATGAATACATAGTTAATGATGATAATGGACAGAGCAAAGCTACCTGGATTAATATTAATGACTTTAAAAATGGTAATAAGATATTATATCCTGAAGAAGTTTTTAAATATCTTTAATTAAATTTATATAAAAATCCTTGCCATAGTTATACTTGAAAGGAGGTGAAAAAAGTAATGGCAGGGTATCTTGAAAAGAGAGGCAAACACTCATGGAGATTAATTGTATCACATGGCTTTGACAGTTATGGAAATAGAATTAGGTACACCAAAAGCATCAAAGCAAATAGTAGACGTGAGGCAGATAAAGAACTTGTAAATTTTGTTTATGAAATTGAAAACGGTATTGTTTTACAAAACTCTTCAATGACATTTAAAGAATTTACAGATTTATGGTCTAAAAATTACGGTTCAAAAGAATTAGCTCCAAAAACTTATGAAAGATATAAAGGAATGTTAAACACTCGAATTATTCCCTACTTTGGACATTTTAAATTGTCTAATATAAAACCAACTCACATTATGAATTTCTATGATTATCTTTCAAAAGATCATCAGTTAAAAAGATGTAAAAATAATAATGGAAAAACTGTAATGAAAGGACTATCTTCTAAAACAATATTGGAACACCATCATTTATTACATGCTATGTTGCAAAATGCAGTATATTGGCAAATAATACCTTATAATCCAGCAGATAGAGTCAAACCACCTAAACACCAAAGACCTCAAATCAAATATTATGATGATATTCAATGTAAACAATTATTAGAAGCTTTAGAACATGAAGAAATTAAATTTCAAACTATTGTAATTTTAACATTGTTTACTGGTATGCGTAGAGGCGAAGTATTGGGCTTAGAATGGTCGGATATCGATTTTGATAATGGATTTGTACATATTACTAAGGCAAGCCAATATACATCTGAAAAAGGCATTTTCGTAAAAAATCCTAAAACACAAAGTTCAATTAGAGAAGTTGGAATTCCTGATATAGTTATCAATATTCTAAAAAAATACAGAACTTGGTATGAAGCTGAAAAAGAAAAATGTGGTAACTTATGGATTAACTCTAATAGGCTATTTGTTACATGGAATGGAAGTCCTATGCATCCTGATACAGTTACAGATTGGTTTCGTTCTTTTATTGAAAAGAATAATTTGCCAAAAATTACTTTCCATGGTCTTAGGCACACAAATGCTACTTTGCTTATATCTAAAAATGTAGATGTGGCTGTTGTAGCATCAAGATTAGGGCATGCTCAAATAACTACTACCTTAAACTTCTATGTACATCCAGTACAATCACATAATAAAGAAGCAGGTCAAGTTTTAGAGAAATTGCTCGTATAAATCATTATAGAAATCTATGATTTTATATAATGATTGTATCAATAAAAACTCTTTTCAAAATTCTCAAAAATTACTTTTTGAATTTTAAATTTTATATAAATTAGCAATGCTTAAATATGCTATTTATTGCATAAAAATGAGGGGACTGTCCCCAAATTGTCCCCACTTTTATATTTTATATTAATTATATTCAAATTAAATTTCTTTCAATCCATTGCTACTGTAAGTTTAAATCATTTTAGTGTTTCACCTATTCATAGTAGATTTCAACGGGTTATGAGGAGTGAAAGTCTTTTTAAAAAATCTCAGTATTTTCAATGTTTTCCAGCCTCGATTTTTAGTTATACCCTTTATTTACCCTTTATCCATTTTTTAAGCCATTTTTAAATCATCTAAATAAGCCTCTAATCTATTCATTTGAGTTAGTTTTACTTGTCCTAATATATGAACATATATATCTGCCGTTGTACTATAACTTGCGTGTCCTAATATTTCTTGCAGAACTCTTAAATCTATTCCTGCTTCTATTGCTCTTGTTGCAAATGTATGTCTTAACTCGTGAATACCTACTTTTCTAAAATTATGACTTTCACAAATTTGCTGACAATGTTTTCGCAAATATTCTGAGTTTATAGGATTATTACATTTTGTTTTAAATATAAAATCATCTTCTTTGAATCCTTCTCCTAATTCTGCAACTTCTTCGCACTCTTTTATCTTTTGTTCTTTATATTCTTTTAGTATTTTTACAACTTTGTCCAACATTGGTACTACTCTATAACTATTTTCTGTTTTTACATCTGTTATTTTTCTTTCTCTTTTTATTTTATTAAAATCATCATCATAAGTTGTAACTTTTTGCAAACCTCGTCTTACATAAAGAGCTTTATTTTCAAAATCAATATCTTTCCAAGTGAGTCCACTTAGTTCTCCTGCTCTTAAACCTGTATTTACTAAAACAATGTATGCCACTCCCATTGTGTGTTCTTTCATAAATCCTTCAAAAACTTGTTGTTCTTCTTTTGTCATAATCTTTAATTCTTTTCTTCTCATACTTGGTAACTTTAATTTCCTTGTTGGATTCATTACCATAAGTCTACACATAATAGCATCATCAAAACACATTTTTAATATGCTGTTATAGTGTCTTAATGATTTAGGAGATTTACCTTCTTTTTGTAATTCACTTATAAATTTTTGTAAATGATACAACTCAATTTTTTGTAATTGCATATTACCTAAATGCTCTATTATTGTCTTTGATTTTTCTACATATCCTTGAAAAGTCCTTGGAGAAATATACGGTTTTTTATAAACTTTCATCCATTCTTTGATCCATTCTTCAAGAGTAATATTATTGTTATCAATAAAATAATTATCATCTTTTTGCCTTCTTAATTCTTGCATTTTTTCTATAACAATTCTTTGAGTTTTACCATATACAGAAATTTGTTTACTTTTTCCATTTACATTTATAGTAACCCTCCCTTCATAGCCATTTCCTCTTTTTCTTATTGTGCCTTCGCCTTTAATCCTTCTTGAAACTTTACTACTACTATTTTTACTCATTATCTTCCTCCCATAAAAAAGGGATTTATAATAATGATAATTTAATATTGTTGATCATCATCTATTATAAATCCTTTATATTTTTAAGACCAAACCTTAAACAATAATTCTTCCTGAATTTTTATTAAACCATTCAATCATCATAGGCTTGTTTATCACGATTCTTCTTTCAAATTTTATGCAAGGAAAATCTTTTAGTTTTGTTAATTCTGTCATAAGTTGTTTACTAATACCCATTATTTCTGAAGCTTCTTTTATATTTATTCCTATTTTTTCTTCCATATAGCTGTTCCTCCTTTTGCTAATATTTGTTCTGCTTTTTCTACTGCCTCTCTTGGAGAATACAACTTCATTACACATTCTATTTCTTCATATAATGACTTTACATCTAAATCATTTGGTGCTACTCCTAAAGTATTTAATGCTATAACTGCATAAGATTTCGCTTGTTTTTTAGTTACTGTTTTTACATTATTTAATTTCATCTTTATCAGATCCTTTCACTTATAAACTTTTGATTAGTTACAAGTGAATTGGTATCTTCACATAGGTATTTCAACCTCTCCGTTTCCACCGAGCGACTTCTCAACCAATGTTAAGCCAAGTCGAAGTATCATTATCACACTAATATAGTTCTTCGCCTTATAAACTTACCATCGTTTACTTTTTCCCTCATTATAGTCGCTATTTAACTTAAATTAACTTTCGCCTTCTTGGAGCTACCTATATTAGTTAAAGTCTTGTAACTAATATATTCACTTGTCAATGTGCATAGCAATTTTTGTTTGCTACACACATAGGCGAAAATAAATTTAAAAATGTCCCGATTATTTTAAAATATTTTTAATTTCTTTTATTGTCTTAAATTTTTCAATGTATTCAAATACTTTATCTTCAATATAATCTTTACATTCTTGACTAAAAATACCTTTAATATATGATTCACTATTTATTAGAGGTTCAAATATAATTAAAATCTCAAATTTAGCTTTCACATCTCCATCTACTGCTTTTTCTATAACTTCAAACAATTCTCTATTACTCATTTCTATCTTCATAACTTTAATCTCCTAACATTTTTTTTATTTTAGATTTAATAATTGATTTTTTATTTCTAATTGTTTTTTCTGATAAGTTCATTATTTTTGCTATCTCTATGCTACTATACTCTTCCATACTTAAAGTGAGGATCTTCTTTTCATCTTTTGAAAGTTTCTGTATTGCAAGTTTTAATTTTGGGTTTGAAATATTATCTTCCAATTTTCCTTTTACTTCATTAGAGATAAGAAAAAAGTCGCTATCATACAACGATAACGACACATTTCTATCCACAGAATCAGTAAAAGCAATTTCTTTTACACATCTATTATTTACTTTTCTAACATAATCAATAGCAGAATGTTTTACTACTTTTCTTAGATAATTTTTAAATGATTTTACTACATACTCTATATCATTTTCAGAATACTCAACTGCGCTCATAAAAAATACCTCCGTTCTAGGCACAATCAAGCCATAGAACAGAGGTAAAATTTTTACCCAATTATAAATATGAAATTATAAAATTAAATATATATAATATTCGCTCATTTTCTACTCCCCTGTAATTAGTCCATAATTTAAAAGTGCTTTTCTTTCCTTAGTTTTTTCAATCAACACAACATTTGTAAAACCTCTTACCTCTAATTTATGGACTAATTGCCCTGACTACATTTTAGGACTTTTCTAGCATATTTCATTAAAAATGTTGATAAATGCTGTAAAAGTGCTGAAAAGTGCTGAAATATTTGTCGAACATTGGAATTAATTGTCAAAAAGATTGATAGTTCACATAAAAAGTGATATAATAAGTCCCAGTTAGTTATACTAGTTGGAAATTTTACGGTACAGTAATCTTAATGGAGGTATTAAATGATTAAAGTAATGATTGCTGAGGATAATATTCATATCAGCAAAAACTGTTTTAAATTTCTGACAAATGATGAGAATATTAAAGTTGTGTCTTGTACTTTAGATGGAGAAGAAACACTAAAAGACTATTTTAAATTACAACCAGATGTATTGTTATTAGATTTAAATATGCCAAAGATTAATGGAATAGATGTAATAAATACTATTGGGAGATTTGCAGGAGAAAGATCAAAATGTAATATTGTAGTTGTTTCAGGAAGCTCTGACTATTTATACAGACTATATAATACAGCACAAGTATATAGAGTCATACATAAACCTGTTGATTTTGATTATATATTAAAAACAATAAAAGAAATTCCTGTGAAAAATAAAGAAATAAATCAAAAAGAATTAAAAGGACTATTAGCTGAATTAAGATTAAGCATTTTCTCTACAAGAGTGCAACAACTTATTACTGCAATAAATTTAGCTTATGAAAAACCCTATTTATTAAATAATATAAAAGATTTATATATTGAAGTGGCAAAGATTTATAATCTTAGCCCTAAAACAATAAAATGGAGTATAAGGACTTCAATAGATACTCTTAATCGCTCTGTGTCTATTGATACCCTTTGCTCCGTTTTTTCTTTAAAATTTAGACCTGAAACTGTTACTCCTAAATATTTTATTACCTTGATTGTGGAGTATTTTAGGCAAGAATAAAAGGAACAAATTTATGTTCCTTTTATTCTTTTTATATCATATAAGATTTTATTATTAGTCTGCATCCTCTAAAAACTTGCTAAATAATTTTTTCCAATTATCCACTATGTTTTTATTATCATTTCTTTCCTTACTTACATATCTCTTAGCAATTTTAACTTTCCAACCTTCTTCTAATTTAATATCATTTTCTTTTGCAAAATCTTCTATTTGTTCAACAATACTTTTTTTGCTCTTATTATCAAATTCAAAATCTTCAAGCTCTGAATGGAACTCTCTGTTAACTGCATCTACAATAAAATTCTCATCCATTATATCTTCTATTTCTGCTTTTTCTACCTTTGTATGTAAATAATCTTTGACAGATAATAATTTATTTTCATCCTCGTCCTTATACAAATTCTTTTTTAAACTTTTCTTTTTCTCTTCTCCTGCTGTATCTGAATCTAATAACACTATTGGTAATTCTTCTTCTTTTCCAGTTATTATTGATACTACAGGTTTAATGTTTTTTGTTCCATCTACTGGCATAAAGACTAATTCTTGTTCGAATGTAAGTGCATTTTCTTTCATTAGTTTTCTTTTTATATAAGTTAGATAAATTTGGTCTGAAACCCCTTCTACTATTATTGGCTTAGAACCTATCAGCATTGTGTCAGAAATTGTTATTCCTATTGCAGAATTAATTGGATATATTGACTTTTGAGCGACTTTCTTCTTTATTTTTAAATTGTCGGAAATATTTGTTTTTCCATCTTCTCCTGCATAAACTACTTTAGTTCTAGTAATATTCATTGGATCTACTAAAAAGGGAGAGTGAGTAGTGTATATTAATTGATTTTTCTCTGCTAAAGAATTAAAAAATACCGCTAAATCTTTTTGAGCCATAGGATGTAATGTATGCCCAGGTTCGTCTAATAATATAATTGCGTTATCATGTTCACCTGCATTTTCTGTAACAAATACTAAATAAAAACTAAAAAACCATTGCAATCCACTACTTCTATTTTCAAGTTCAATATTTTCTGGTCTAATATTATCGCTTACCCATATTCTAAAATATGCACCATCTGCTGAAAATTTAAAAACATAATTTCCTTGTTTCCACCATTCTTTAAAATTTCTAGTCATATTTGCTGAAGCTGAATCTAACATTATCTCCCTTTCTTTCTTCTTGTTTGACTCTTTATTAATTATATCGTCTGTTTTTGATTGAGATTCTTGTCCTAATTCTAAGATTTCTTGAGGGCTTAATTTTACAAAATCAAATAAAACTTTTAATGTTTTTGCTTTATTTTTCGCTTTTTCTGATAATGTATCATATCTTCCTAAATCACTTATTATATTAGGCAAATATAACTCCGAACTAAGATTGGCATAAGAAGCATAATAAACAAATTTAGGTATCATTTTTATAATATTATCCTTATTTTCTATTATTTCCTTATATCTTTCTTCGTTATCTATATCCGTTTCATTTATTATTCCATATACTTTATAATCTCCACTATAATATCTTTCTACTTTTACATATTCAAATTCAAATTCTTCTATTAAGTCAGGTTGTTGTTCTTCTTCTCCTGTTTCTTCATTAATGATTGGTTTTTGTGGAGTTTTATAATTTAATTTATATAACTCATCAAATTTAAAAATTGCTTCTATAAATTTTTTTGTTGGTGCTATTTTTCTTTCTTCAGTATATCTGTGCCTTGGATAATCTGAAATAAGATCAATTTTTGTATCCTTATCTGCAGGTTTTAACTTAAGTAAAGCAGTTAATACATTAGTTTTACCTGATTCATTTTCTCCTACAAGACATGTAATATTCTCAGTAGTAATCCATTCACTTTCATCTATAGTTTTAAAATTCATAACTTTAAATTTTACTAATCTCATACTCTTACTCCATTCTAGTATATATACTTTTATAAAATTTGTTCTATATTCATCCAATTATCATTATTCATATCTTCTGTATATGTTGTATTGCATATATATAAAGAATCATTTTTATCATAGTCTCTTACAAATCCCCATTTCAAATTATACTTTTCTGCATAATTTTTTAACACTAAGAACTTATTTTCAACTTTAATATCTATATTTTTTGACTCTCCTTCAGCATTTTCTCCACCTTTAGTTTCGACTATCCATGTATTTCCATTAATATCTTGTAAAATGTAATCTGGATAAAATGACCATTTTTTTCCAACTGCATCAACATATATTATAGAAAAATAATCTATTGAATGTTCTCCGTTTTTATAAAACCATTTTACTTTGTTAGAATCATTACAATATTTTTCAAACATTCTCTCACAACGAGATTTTTTTGTGCTATTAGGATAATCCTTATATACATTTTTTTCATAAATTTTTGTATCTTTCATATTAGGGTCATATTTTATGATATCCATTTCTGGAATTTTAAAAACTAATTCTTTAATAGATTCAGTTTTAAGAGCTACCTGCCTTGACTCTTGTGATACTGCTTCTAAAAAATCATATTTTAATTTATCCTCATTATTTATAACAAAAGCATAAAATTCTACTAAAGATAAATTAATAAATTTTTTAGTAAAAAGTTTCCTCCTCAAAAACATTCTTTCTAGTACAACTCTTGTTTTATCATATCTCATTCCGATTTTAGAACTAATTACACCTATTGAGTGTCTTAAATCAATACCATTTTTACTAGTATTTACAATTGATTTTACTTTTATAGTATTAGCATTTGATATTTCATCAGAATCTATTTTTATTATTTTATCTTGAATAATTGTATTCTCTATTTTATCTCCAAATATATATCCTTCAGCTTCCAAAATAGTTCTATTATTAGTTTTATTTGAAGTAAGTTTATATTTATTTATAAAATAATTTTGTATTATTTTAAAAGTTTCTCTATCATCAAATCCATCAAAATCATTATTCTTTATTTGTTTAATTAAAGTAAAATTTTTATATTCATCTTTTAAAAATACTATTTTTACATCTTGTGCATTATTTCCTAATTCTTGTTTTATGGTTTCTTCATATTTTTCATCAAAAGTATATAAATAACAGTTATCTAGTAAAATATTATCATAATGATGAGCTTGTGGCATCCTCCTAATTCTACCAATGGTTTGGGTTTCAAAATCTTCATTCATATTGTCTCTCAATTTAACAAGAATCTTAGCTCTAGGGCAATCCCAACCTGTAGAAATAGCCTGCTTCATTATTAATATTATAGGCTCTGCATCATTTTCAGAAATACCTTCAATATTTTCTTTTCTATCCGCTAACCATATTGCAACAGTTTTGTTTTTATATGAGTATCCTTTACTTTCTAATATATTTTCAATTTGATCAATTAAATCATTAGAATTATTTGGAACTTGTATAATGATCATTGGATTTACACTAACATTAATTCGTTTATATTCTTTCCTTATAGCTTTTTGCTTATCTAAAGCTAAATCTATTAAATATTCATGTTCGTTTTTTAGCTCTATATTATTTCCTACATTTTCATTTATATACAATGCTCTTGTAATAAGTCCTTCATTTATGACGTCTAGTTCATCTATTTGTATAAATTCTGCTTCTTTATTTTTCTTTGTTGTAGCAGAAACTCTAATAATATAATTTGGTCTCAAATACTCTATTACTGCCTCTGCTTTTACTGTTTTATTAAGATGTTCTTCATCAACTATAACAATAAAATTATAACCTCTATTATATGCCTCATCTATTCTTTCAAATAAATTTTTTCTTTCAGCATCTTTTAGTGCTGTATTTCCCTTTTTAGTAATAGTTTCCCAATTTATAAAGGCTGTATCTCCTGCTTCAAATCCACCTAACAAGACATCTGTAATGTTCTTTGAAATCATGTTTGGAAGATATTTTGTCATCTTTTCCCTACTTTGTTCTTCCAAATCTCCTTTACCAGGAGTAAGCCAAACAAAAATAGTATCTTTATTTTCTTCAAGATATTCTTTAATATAATCTAATAAGATAATTGTTTTTCCACTTCCAGTAGGTGCTTGCACTAATACTTCTTTTTTTAATCCAACTGTTGTTACATCTAATAATTTATTTACACATTCTATTTGAAATTCTTTTAGTTCTATTCCTTGCATACTAGACTATTGCACCTCCTTAATTTCTTCATCAAAATAATATTCTGGAATAACAAATATTTCAATATTATTATCCTTAAATAATTTTGTTTGTTTGGCTGTTAATAATATATCTGAAGAAATATATAATTTTTCACATTCTATGACTTCGTCAATTTTCGTACTAAATTCATCAATTGTCTTTTCATCAAATATAACTCTAATTTTCTTATCATCAATATTAATACCATTTTCAAGTTGTATCAAATTTTTTATGTTTAATAATAGGTTTTCCTGTATATTTTCTTCTTCAGTATTTAATCTAGGAATATATGTTGTCCTATAATATTTCAAGTTAGCACTTATACCGTCAGAATAGACACTATTATCTTTCCTTTTTCCTGTAATTACTGTTTTAATTCTTTGATAAGTTATATCTTCACAAATATTATTTTCATTGTTTGTACATAAAATAAATTGTCTATTTCCCCCATCTTCTTTATTTAGTTCTAATACTGCCTGAGCTGTTGTTCCACTACCTGCAAAAAAATCCAATACTTTTGAATTTTTTTCACTTGAAATTCTTAATAATATATTTATAAATTCAACAGGCTTAGGATAGTCAAATTTAATTTCTTTACCAATAATATTTTTTAGATCAAGTGATGCTTTTTTATTTCCCTCTATATCTTGAAAAAGATTAGAAACTTGTTTTGTTCTTCCTTTTGCATAATATTTTACATAAGGAATCCAAGGCGAACTTTTTATACCATCAATAGTTATTTTTTTATATTTTTCTTTTTTCTTCCAAACAATCATATTATCCTTTAACAAATTATTATATGTCTCTTCAGCAACTCGCCACCTGCTTAAATAATCTGATGGTCCAAATGGATAAACATTAGTACCATCAGGGGCTATAACTGGATAAAACATATTAGGTCTATTTTCTCTTCTATCTTCATTGCCTGTTTTTCTTAGTTGTAAAGTAGAATATTTACCTTTTTCATCTTCATCTTTAAATCTTTTTAAATCTTTTTCACTTAAAGGAATTCCTTTTAATTTAAAATTTGAAGTTCTTGAATATACTAAACAATAATCTAAGGAACTTCCTATTTTATTAGCATCTTGTCCTGTTGTAGTTCCAGTTGCTCTACAAATACAACCAACAAAATTTCTTTCATCAAAAATTTCGTCACATAACATTCTTAATGGAGCAAATTCGTTATCATCAATACTTATAAAAATAACTCCTTTATTAGACAGTAATTTTTTTGCTATTTTTAATCTGTGTTCCATAAAAGATAGCCATTTTGAATGTCTAAATCCATCTTCTGAATTTATAATTTGATCGTTATATATAAAATCCTTATTACCAGTATTATACGGAGGATCTATATATATCACATCAATTTTTCCATTATGAGTTTTTTCAAGTAAATATAAACTATGTAAATTATCTCCTTCTAATATAAAATTATAATTATCATTAGGATTAGATGTAATTTCATTTTCTACGATTTCCTCAAAAGTAGGTATTTGTGTCTTTAATTCTTCATCTACTTTTTCTTCATGTTCTTCCCATACTAAACCATACTTTTTTTTAGTAAGTTCATATTCTATTAACGATAAATTTTTTAAAGTTTCATCATCATTTATATTTTCTTTTATTTTTGAAATAGTTTCTAGCATTTTATCTCTCTTTATCTTAGATAAATTTGTACTCATTTTAAAAATCCTCCAAATTAAATTAGAAATACTGTTATATTTTATATCATAAATTTCTTTTTTTCTCAACATTTCAACAAAAATCTCAAAAAATAAATACCAGTATTAACTCTGGTATTAAAATTTATAATCTTCTGATATTTTATTTATTTTTTCTAATAGGTTATTATATTCTTCTCTACTTACATCTTTTGGCAATAATTTTGATTGCTTTAATTCGTCTTCATCCATATCATCGGCAACATAATATGAAAGTAAATCCATATTCAAAATTTCAACTTCCTGTTCTGTATATATTTTGTTTTTTATTTTTATGTTAAGCTTCTTTAATAAATTAATATCATTCATATTAAGAAACTTTTTTATATCTACAATTTCTTCTGTACTATATTTATCATACCAACTATCAAAGTCAAATGTATCTATATAAACATTTCTATTAAATCTATCATATTTATTTTTTATCTTAAATATAATTTTCAATCCTGCCTTTAATATTTCTCCATTTTCTATTGAGATTCTATTACTTATTACAGCTAAATTTATCATTAAACAAGTATGACGATAAGTTTCATAATCTAAAATATCATCAATTATATAATCTGTAATTTCAAAGTTAAAATGCTCTTCTAATTTTTCTTTTAGCAATCTATACTCTTTTTTTCGTACCTCAATTCTTTTAATTTTTCCTTTTGCTTCTTCTACCTCATCTGTTGTGTATTTAGTAAGTATATTTTCCATTTCTATGTTTTCTCCTTTTGAATTTTCTTTTAAATATTGGCAAATAATATTTATAAATACTGGCATTTATAATTGTACCAAATTTTTATTGTAAAATCAATGGGTAGAAGGAGAAGGCGTATGAATAACTCTAGATCAAAAGAGGGCAAACTAAATGTAGTTGGCACTAAAATAAAATATTATCGAGAATTAAATAACTTATCTTATCAAAAATTGTCTGATAAATTGATGTTATTAGGAATAGATATTCATAAACAAGCTATTTATAACATTGAAAAAGGTATCAGAACAGTTGTAGATTATGAATTATGTGGATTCGCAAAATGTTTTAATATATCTGTTAATGACTTAACTGATGACTATTTTAAAACTCTAAAGTAATAATGCTAGAGATTATATAAAAGTAAACTCTAGCATTTTATTTTCTCTTTTCTCAAATTTCACAAAATTACTCTTTTCACTTAGCAAAATAACATTACCTTTTAAATATATCAAATTTCCCAATTTTGATATAAAAATAATATTATTTAGAATATAGCTTGTCAAAAGCTATTTTTTCTTGTTCTTCCATAAAGTTATCAATAACTTTCTTTCTGAATAAGATTCTCCCACCAACTCTGAAATGAGGTAACTCATTTTTTCTTACTAGCTGTCCAACTAGCCAATAAGAAATTCCCAAATATTCAGCTACTTCTTCCATTGTTAAAGTAGTCCTTTCCACTTTCTGAAAATTCTCTAAATCTGCCATATTCTCACCTCCTAACGCAATTATACAAAGCATTACTTTTCAATACCAAACCTTTCTATAAATTTTTAAGCAAAAAAAAATAGAGGTATAGAATATCAAATATTCCATACCTCAAAATTTAGTAAACAAAATAATAATTCTATATAAATATATGAATTCAAAATTATTATTT